>NZ_RZQY01000282.1:0-7324 GCF_003998575.1 Mesorhizobium sp. M7A.F.Ca.CA.001.10.2.1
GCCTTTGGCGGTCCATTCGGCGGATTTCTGTGGATCGGCAGCGGCAAGCCGGCGGTTGCCAGCCTGGTGGTGATCAGCGCCATCGTTTTCGCACTCGCCTACACCGGATTTCCGGTGCTGCCGGGAACCGATCTTGCCTGGCTGGCCAATTTTTCAGGTATCGGTTCGATGATCCTGGGGGCAGCGCTCGTCCTGCCCTTCGCCCATCGGTTCAAGCCGGTGAGATGGTATGCGCACGGATTTTGGGTGCTGGTGCTTGTCTTTCTGACTACCTATCCGGCTGCATTTGCGATCCGTTCGTTTCTGTTCCAGCCGTTTTCGATACCATCCAGCAGTATGGTGCCGACATTGCAAGGCGGCGACTATCTCTTCGTCTCCAAATTCGCATATGGCTACAGCCGCTACAGCGTGCCGTTCAATCTGTTGCCGATAGAAGGCCGCATGTTCGGCGCGGAGCCCAAGCGAGGGGATGTGGTGGTGTTCAAATTCCCGCCCGACCCCAGCGTGGATTACATCCAGCGGATCGTCGGTCTACCCGGGGACAAGATCCAGATGGTCAATGGCGTGCTGCACATCAACGATGTGGCCGTCGGCCTCAAGGATGCAGGCACTTTCTCCTACGAGGAACGCGAGCAACCTGCCAGGCTTGAACGGGAGACCCTGCCGGGTGGTGTCACCCATTTCGTTCTCGACCTGACGGACAGTTCCATCGGCGACAACACGCGGGAATTTGAGGTGCCCGAAGGCCACTATTTCATGCTGGGCGACAATCGCGACAATGCCTCCGACAGCCGATTCATGGTCGGCTTCGTTCCCTACGAAAACCTCGTCGGCAAGGCCGTGCGATTGTTCTGGAATTCAAAAGGCACGGAGTATTCTTCCCGGCAAACGCTGGACGGTTCGGTCGGCAAATAAGCCTGAATCGAGTTGGTTCGGACCCGCACCAAGTCTGGTTGATGACTACTTCATATCTATGCCGAGCGCGGCGAAGGCCAAGGTCGGACCGTCGCGTCGCAGGTGGACGAGATGCACAGCCACAAGTTCGATCAACGTCTGGCGTTCGGCGTGATCCCCAGCGAAGCCGGCCAGGTCGAACACCGCGGTCACGGTTTCATTCGCCGGCAGTTGCTCACTCAAAAGTTCCGTCAACGCCGCGTCGAGCGGATCGGTGAAATGGCCCTCCGGCAAGGTTTTCCCTCGCGCGGCGCAGGCGGCGATCCAGGCAGCCACCACCAGGGTCAGATGGACCAGTTCGGTACCGGCTTCCAGGCATTCGATGGCGGAAGCGATGATGCGCTGCGGCAGTTTCTGGCTGCCGTCATTGGCGATCTGCGCCGTGCGATGGGCAAGTGCAGTGTTGGAAAAACGCTCCGCGAGCTCCGCAATATAGGCGCTCGTGTCCAATCCGGCATCCTCGGGCAGGGTCGGGATCGCTTCGGCCCACAAGGCATCGACGAATTGGCGGATCGCCGGGTCGGCGAAGGCGCGGTCGACGGTGGCATGACCGCTGAGCAGGCCAAGATAGGCGATGGCCGAATGCGAGCCGTTGAGCAGCCTGAGCTTCATGTCCTCGAACGGGCCGACGTCGCGAACCATGGTGACGCCGAATTGTTCCCACGCGGGCCGGCCAGTCGGGAACTTATCTTCGACCACCCACTGACAAAACGGCTCGGTCATCACGGGCCAGGCGTCCTCGACGCCGAGTTCTTCAGCGATCCGCGCCCGATCGGCGTCGGTGGTTGCCGGCACGATGCGATCGACCATGCTGGAGGGAAACGCGACCTGGTGTGCGATGTGGTCGGCAATTCCGACATCACTCGATTGAGCGAGCCCGGCATCTCGCAACTGGGCGAATTCGACCAACAGCCGGTGCAGCGTGGCTCCGTTGGCCGGCAAATTGTCGCAACACAGGACAGTGAAGGGCGGCGTGCCGGCGGCGCGTCGCAGGGCAAGCGCCTCGGTCAGGAAACCATGCGCTGTCTTCGGCATCCGGGGATTGGCCAGATCATGGACGATATCGGGATGGGCGGCATCCAATCCCCCGCCTGCCGCCCTCAGATAGGCTTTTTCGGTGATCGTCAGCGTGACGATGCGGGTGTGCGGATCGGTCAGCGTGGCCAGCACCGCGCCCGGATTCTCCGGCGCCACCAGCATCGCACCGATCGAGCCGATGACCTGAAGCTTTTCGGTTCCACTGCTTCTGATCGCCAGCGTGTAGAGCCCGTCCTGCGGCGTGAGAGCGTCGCGCGTGTCGGTGCTGCGCAGCGAAACGCCTGTTATGCCCCAATCCGCCTCGCCTGCCGCCAGGCAATCGTCGACATAGGCTGCCTGATGGGCGCGGTGGAAGGCGCCGACACCAAGGTGCACGATGCCCGGGACGACGCGGCTGCGATCATACGCAGGTGTCGCGATCGAAGCCGGCAGTGCGCGCACGGTCTTCGTGGAAAGGCGTTCGGTCGTCGTGGTGCGACTGGTCTGGTCGGATGACATGAGTGGCCTCGGCAGGGATCGGCAAAGCGGCGTAACATTCGATTTCCTGCCACACAATGGGTCGAAAAGTCATCATACAACAATCGCAATTTTGTATGTTGACATTATTTCTTGCCGCCCCTACCGATAGTGGCTTGGGAGGATGATCGTGGCACTGACCCATGCGGATTTGCTGTTTCCCGCCGAGGCGCATTCGCGCGCGATTGCCCGTGATCTCTATGCCGGGATCAAGGACCTGCCCCTTGTCAGCCCGCATGGTCACACCGATCCGCGCTGGTATGCGCTGAACGAGCCATTCCCGGATCCGGCGCAACTGCTCATCGTCCCGGATCACTACATCTTCCGCATGCTGTTCAGCCAAGGCGTCCGCCTTGAGGATCTCGGCGTGGCGACGCTCGACGGCGCGCCGGTCGAGACCGACGGCAGGGCGATCTGGCGGCTTTTTGCCGAGCACTATCATCTGTTTCGCGGCACGCCGACCCGGCTGTGGTTCGATCATGTGCTCGCCGATCTGTTCGGCATCGACGAACCGCTGACCGCGGCGACTGCCGACCGCCACTACGACACCATCGCGACGCTGCTGCAGTGGGAGAATTTTCGCCCGCGCGCGCTGTTCGAGCGTTTCAACATCGAGGTCATCGCGACCACGGAAGGCGCGCTCGACGATCTCCAATGGCACCAGATGATTCGCGACAGCGGCTGGCAGGGCCGCGTTATCACCGCCTATCGGCCGGACGCGGTCGTCGACCCAGATTTCGAAGGGTTTTCAACCAATCTCGACCGGCTCGGTGAGATCACCGGCTGCGACACCGGCAATTGGGCCGGCTATCTCGATGCGCATCGCCAGCGGCGTGCCTTCTTCAAAAGCTTCGGCGCGACTTCGTCGGATCATGGCCATCCGACGGCCGAGACCGCCAATCTTTCGGATGCGGCGGCGCAAGAGCTGTTCAATCGGATTCGCCGTGGTTCCGACGATGAGCGCGAGCGAAAACTGTTCCGCGCCCAGATGCTGACCGAGATGGCCAAGATGAGCCTCGACGATGGACTGGTCCTGCAGATCCATCCCGGCTCCTGGCGCAATCATTCGCCCGCGATCTTCCAGAAATTCGGCCGCGACAAGGGTTTCGATATCCCGACCAGGACCGATTATGTGACGGCGCTGAAGCCGCTGCTCGACTGCGTCGGGCTGGAGCGCGACCTCACCGTCATCCTGTTCACGCTCGACGAGACCAGTTATGCGCGCGAGCTGGCGCCGCTGGCCGGTGTCTACCCGGCGCTGAAGCTCGGGCCGGCATGGTGGTTCCACGACAGCCCGGAAGGCATGCGGCGCTTCCGCGAGATGACCACCGAGACGGCCGGCTTCTACAACACCGTCGGTTTCAACGACGACACCCGTGCCTTTCCATCGATCCCGGCGCGTCACGATGTGGCGCGGCGAGTCGACTGCGCGTTCCTGGCGCGTCTCGTCGCCGAGCATCGGCTGCGCGAGGACGAGGCGCATGAGCTGGCGCGGGAACTGACCTATACGCTGGCGAAAAAGGCGTATCGGCTCTGAAGGGGCAACTCGCCCGCAATGCAAAGGGAGGAAACCATGTTGCATTTTTCAAGACTGACGGGAGTTGCGCTACTCGCCGCCGCACTGATGGCCGGAACGGCAAGCGCCCAGACGGTTCTGCGCTCGTCCGACACCCACCCGGACGGCTATCCGACGGTCGAGGCAGTCAAATATTTCGGCGAGCTTGTAAAGGAGCGTACGGCCGGCCGCTATGCGGTCGAGCTCTATCATTCCGCGCAGCTCGGCGAAGAAAAGGACACGATCGAGCAGGTTCGCACCGGCGTGATCGACCTCAACCGCATCTCGATGGCGCCGTTCAACGGGCTCATTCCCGAAACCACGGTGCCCTCGCTGCCCTACATCTTCCGCTCGGAAGACCATATGCACAAGGTCATGGACGGGGCGGTCGGCGACCAGATCGCGGCGGCGTTCGAACAGGTCGGGCTGGTGCTGCTCGCCTTTTACGACAGCGGCGCGCGCTCCTTCTACAATTCGAAGAAACCGATCAACTCATTAGCCGATCTGTCCGGCATGAAGTTCCGCGTCATCCAGTCCGACATCTTCGTCGACATGGTGGCGGCACTCGGCGCCAACGCGACGCCGATGCCGTATGGCGAGGTGTATTCGGCGATCGAGACCGGGGTCATCGACGGCGCGGAAAACAATTTTCCGAGCTACGACACCGCCAAGCATGCGGAAGTCGCCAAGTTCTATTCGCTCGACGAGCACACTATGGTGCCGGAAGCCTTCGTCATGGCGAAGTCGAGCTGGGACAAGCTGACGCCGGAGGATCAGGCGATCTTCAAGGCGGCCGCCAAGGAGAGCGTCGCCAGGCAGCGCGAGCTGTGGACCGCCAAGGTCAAGGAATCGCGCGCCAAGGTCGAGGCGGCCGGTTCGCAGATCACGACGCCGGACAAGCAGCCCTTCATCGACGCCATGGGTCCGGTCTACGAGAAGCATGTCAAGGACGACAAGCTGAAGGCCATGGTCGAAGCCATCAAGGCCGTGCAGTGATCAAGCGGCGGCGCGGGCATTCCGCGCCGCCGTCCTCTTGCGGAGAGAACCGGTGACCTCCAGCCCAGAACACAGACCGCCCCTGTCCGGCGTCGCGCGCATGATGTCGCGCGTCAGCACAGCGGCGCTATGGGTCGCAGGCATCGGGCTGGTGCTGATGACCGCCTTCGTCGCCTGGCAGGTGTTCGGTCGTTATGTCCTGAACCGCTCGCCAAGCTGGACCGAGCAGGGCTCGGTGATGCTGATGAGCTGGTTCATTTTCCTCGGCGCTGCCGTCGGCGTGCGCGAGAACTATCACCTCGGCTTCGACGTCCTGCTCTACGTACTGCCCAAAGGCGGCAAGCGTTGGCTGCGGATGATCTCGGACCTCGTCGCGCTCGCCTTCGGCATCGGTATGATCTGGTATGGTAGCCAACTGGTCGCATTGACCTGGGGCGCTACCTTGCCGTCGCTCGGCATATCGGGGGGCTGGGACTACGTCCCGCTGGTCGCGGGAGGCGTGCTCGTCGTGCTCTTCACGCTGGAGCGCATCGTGCTTCGCCTCTCCGGTGCGCCGATCGACGATGTGCTCGATGAACTGCCGCCGGCGGAAGTCGCAACCGAGCTCGACACGGCGAACGTGAAGGTCTGACGCCATGGAACTCTGGATTCTCTTCGGCGTCTTCACCCTTCTGATGCTTATCGGCACGCCGATCGCTTTCTGCCTCGGCGTCGCAAGCTTTGCCACCGTCCTCTATATGGGCCTGCCGCCGCTCATCGTGTTCCAGCGCCTGAATTCCGGCATGAGCGTCTTTTCGCTGCTGGCCATTCCCTTCTTCATCTATGCCGGCGACTTGATGGTGCGCGGCGGCATCGCCAGCAAGATCGTTGCCTTCGCCGGCTCGCTCGTCGGCCATTTGCGAGGAGGCCTCGGGCAGGTCAACATTGCGACCGCTACACTGTTCGGCGGCATTTCGGGGTCCGCGGTGGCCGAGGCAGCGGCGGTCGGCGGCTTGATGATCCCGCAGATGAAGGCGCGTGGATATGGAGCGGATTACGCCGTCAACGTCACGTCGATGGCAGCGCTGATCGCGCTGCTCCTGCCGCCGTCGCACAACATGATCATCTACTCGATCTCGGCAGGTGGAAAGATCTCCATCGCCGACCTGTTCACGGCCGGCATCATTCCGGGCCTGCTGTTGGCCCTGTCGCTGATGATCACCGCCTATTTCGTGGCGCGCTCCCGCGGCTATCCGACCGAGCCGTTTCCGGGCTTCACCGCCGTCGCGCATCTCTTCGCTGTCGCGGTGCCCGGCCTGCTGCTGATCGCGATCATCTTCGGTGGCGTACGATCGGGCGTTTTCACGGCGACCGAGAGTTCCTGTGTCGCGGTCATCTATGCGTTGCTCGTCACTGTCTTCGTTTACCGGCAGATGACTTGGGAAGGTTTCGTTCATGCCACCCATGGTGCCGTGCGCACCACGGCCATGGTGCTGCTCATCATCGGCATGGCGGCGGCGTTCTCGTGGTTGATGGCCTTCCTGAAAGTGCCGGCAGCGCTCATAGCCTCCATGAACGCGATCTCGGACGATCCGCTGGTCGTGCTTCTCCTGCTCAACGTCTTGATGCTGTTCCTCGGCACCTTCATGGACATGGGGCCGACGATCATCATCTGCACGCCGATCTTCCTGCCCGTGGCGCAAGCCTACGGCGTCGACCCGGTACATTTTGGCGTTATCATGATCCTCAACTTCGGCATCGGGCTGAATACGCCGCCGGTGGGCGCTGTGCAGTTCGTGGCGTGCGCAGTGGGCAAGATATCCGTCTGGGAGGCGATGCGCTCGATCTGGCCGTTCTATGGGGCCGGGCTCGTGGTACTGGGGCTCGTCACTTATATTCCGGCCATTTCGCTCTGGCTACCGAGCGTCTTCAAATAGGGGCGACATGGCATCGGACACCGCAACCGACCTCAGGGTCGAGAGAAAACCCAAACTGTCGGAGACAGTAGTCACGACGATCCGCAAGCAGTTGCAGGCGGGTGAGATCCTGCCCGGCCATAAATTGCCGACCGAAGGCCAACTGACCGAAACCTTCGGCGTCAGCCGCACCGTCATCCGCGAGGCGCTGGCCAAGCTTGCCGCCGACGGGCTGGTCGAACCGCGCCAGGGCGCCGGTGTCTTCGTCACAGAGCACATCTCGACAATGTTCGGCGCGCTGGCCGCGGACATGGGCAGCAAGGATTCGATCGCCAGCCGCACTTCGAGCACGTTGAGCGCGATCGAATCC
>NZ_RZQY01000283.1:0-7302 GCF_003998575.1 Mesorhizobium sp. M7A.F.Ca.CA.001.10.2.1
CCTGACGGCACTGCTCCACCATTTCCAGTTCTCACGCAGCTACCCGCGCCTGCCCGCGGCGGATGCGACCGTCATTCCGCTGCTTTCGGACATCCCGGTCATCGGGCCTGCATTCTTCAAGCATCATCTGATCGTCTATCTGGCGGTCGCGCTGGTTTTCGGCATGAGCTACCTCTATCGGCGCACGCAACTCGGCCTCAATTTGCAGGCGGCAGGCGACAAGCCGGCCGCGCTCGATGTCGCCGGCATCGATGTCGTGCGGACCCGCACCATCGCCGTGTTGACGACCGGAGCGCTGGCTGGGCTCGGCGGCGCCTATCTCGCCAATGTCGGGGCTGGGCTGTTCATTCCGTTCATCACCAATGGCGCGGGCTTTCTCGGCATCGTGCTGGCCATGCTGGCGCGCGGTCGCCCGATCTGGGTGCTGTTCGGTGCGTTGCTGTTCGGTGTCTGCCTGTCGCTGACGACGGCCATGCAGGTGGCCGGGATCAACATACCGACCGACATCATCCAGATGCTGCCGTTCCTGGCGGTGATGATCATGCTGGTGCTGTTCGGCCGGCGCGCGAGCCTGCCGGCGGCGCTCGGCATTCCATACGAGCGCGGCGCGCGCTGAGGACAATTCATGCGCGGATGGGACCCGCGCCAATAAAGGAGGCAAGAATGTCGGATACCAAGGTCTACCTGCTCGATGGCGGCTCGCTCGTTCTCGACGGCTATCATGTGTTCTGGAATCGCGGCCCTGGCGGCGAAGTGCGCTTCCCGGTCTATTCGATCCTGATCGAGCATGCCGAGGGCCGGTTCCTCATCGACACCGGCTACGACTACGATCACGTGATGAAGGTGCTGCCGTTCGAAAAGCCGATCCAGGAAAAGCACCAGACCATCCCCGGCGCCCTGGCGCTGCTCGGCCTCGAACCGAAGGACATCGACGTCGTCGTCAATTCGCATTTCCACTTCGATCATTGCGGCGGCAACAAGTATTTTCCGCATGCCAAGAAGATCTGTCACCGGACCGAGGTGCCGCAGGCGTGCGATCCGCAGCCCTTCGAACATCTCGGCTATTCCGATCTGAGCTTTTCGGCGGAGGCTGCCGAAGCGCGTGGCGCGACCGGGCAATTGCTTGCGGGAACGACACGGGCGAACTCGACCTTTGAAGGCATCGATGGCGACGTCGAGCTTGCCAGGGGCGTCCGGCTGATCTCGACGCCCGGCCATTCGATCGGCCATTACAGCCTGCTGGTCGAGTTCCCCAAGCGCAAGCCGATCATGTTCACGATCGACGCGGCCTATACGCAGAAGAGCCTTGAAACGCTGTGCCAGGCGGCCTTCCACATCGACCCGGTGGCGGGCGTCAATTCGATGCGCAAGGTGAAGAAACTTGCCGAGGACCATGGCGCCGAGCTGATGTACTCGCACGACATGGACAACTTCAAGACCTACAGGACCGGCACGCAATTCTACGGCTGACCCCCGCCAATCCGGAGACCAAGACGATGCGTTATCTCGAACATGCCGATCCGGTCATCACCCTGACCGCGGGGCCGGTGAACGCCTATGCCGAAGTGCTGCGCGGCCTCGGGCGCACGGTGCTCTACGACTACGACCCGGCGTTCCAGCTTTTCTACGAAGGTGTGGTCGACAAGGCGCAAAAGGCGATGCGGCTGTCGAACAAGCCGGTCATCCTGCATGGCGAGCCGGTGCTTGGCCTGGAGGCCGCCGCGGCCTCGCTGATCACGCCGGACGATGTCGTGCTCAACCTTGCCTCAGGCGTTTACGGCAAGGGGTTCGGCTATTGGGCGAAGCGTTATTCGCCACATCTGCTCGAGATCGAGGTGCCCTATAACGAGGCGATCGATCCGCAGGAGGTCGAGGCAATGCTGAAGGCGCATCCGGAGATCACCGTCGTTTCCGTCTGCCACCACGACACGCCGTCCGGCACCATCAATCCGATCGACGCCATCGGTGCGCTGGTTTCAGCGCATGGCGGCTATCTCATCGTCGATGCCGTCTCGTCCTTTGGCGGCATGAAGACGCATCCCGGGGATTGCAAGGCCGATATCTATGTCACCGGCCCGAACAAATGCCTGGGCGCGCCTCCCGGCCTGACGATGATGGGTGTCAGCGAGCGGGCCTGGGCCAAGATGAAGGCCAATCCCCTGGCGCCGCGCGCGTCGATGCTGAGCATCGTCGACTGGGAGCATGCGTGGTCGCGGGACAAGCCGTTTCCATTTACGCCGTCGGTCTCGGAGATCAACGGGCTCGATGTCGCGCTCGACCTCTACCTCAATGAGGGACCGGAGGCGGTGTGGGCGCGCCATGCACTCACCGCCAAGGCCATGCGCGCTGGCGTTGCCGCGATGGGCCTGTCGATCTGGGCTGCCAGCGACAGCATCGCGTCGCCGACCACGACCGCTGTCCGCACGCCCGAAGGTTTCGACGAGAAGGCGCTTCGCCAGGCCGCGCGCGCCCGTTACGGCGTGGTGTTTTCGTCGGGGCGCGGCGAGACCTTGGGAAAGCTGACGCGCATCGGCCATATGGGACCGACCGCCCAGCCGATCTATGCGATCGCGGCGCTGACGGCACTGGGCGGCGCCATGAATGCGGCCGGCCAGAAACTGGCGATCGGCAGGGGCATCGACGCGGCGCTGGCCGTGATCGACGCCGACGCCTGAACAGACATCACCACGGATTGAGGGAGCATTTTCATGACTGAACGGCTTGCGGGAAAGACGGCCCTGGTTACAGGCGCCGCGCAGGGTATCGGCAAGGCGATCGCAGCGCGGCTTGCCGCCGACGGGGCAACCGTCATCGTCAGCGACATCAATGCCGAAGGCGCCGGGGCGGCGGCCGCGGCGATAGGCGGAAAGGCGAGGGCGATCGCCGCCGACATTTCCGATCCGGCATCCGTCAAGGCACTCTTCGGAGAAATCCAGGCCCTGACCGGGGGCATCGACATCCTGGTCAACAATGCCAGCATCGTGCCGTTCGTCGCCTGGGACGATGTCGATCTCGACCATTGGCGCAAGATCATCGACGTCAATTTGACCGGCACTTTTATCGTCAGCCGTGCCGGTACGGACCAGATGCGTGCGGCGGGGAAGGCCGGACGGGTAATCAGCATCGCATCCAACACCTTCTTTGCCGGCACGCCGAACATGGCTGCCTATGTCGCGGCCAAGGGTGGCGTCATCGGCTTCACCAGGGCGCTCGCCACCGAGCTTGGCAAATACAACATCACCGCCAATGCGGTGACGCCCGGCCTGATCGAGAGCGACGGCGTCAAGGCGAGCCCGCACAACGAGGCGTTCGGCTTCGTCGAGATGCTTCAGGCGATGAAAGGCAAAGGGCAGCCGGAACATATCGCGGACGTGGTCTCGTTCCTGGCCTCCGACGATGCGCGCTGGATCACCGGCCAGACGCTCAATGTCGACGCCGGGATGGTGCGCCACTAGCCAAAGCGCATCCCAAAAACTGTTACGCATTTCGGAACGACCTGCATCGGGGTTGCTGCAGCGGACGGGCGCGGCCATCAAAGGGAAATCATAGTGGACTTCGGATTCGACACGTCGGTTTTCGACGAGCTGACGATTGCAATGCTGGTCGCCGGCCTGGCCATGACCGGCGTGGCGTCCGGCGTGCTGGCTGGCCTGCTGGGAGTCGGTGGCGGTATCGTCATCGTCCCGGTGCTGTTCTGGGTGCTTAGCCTGTTCCAGTTTTCTCCTGATGTGATCAGCCATCTGGCGGTGGCGACGTCGCTTGCGGTCATTATCCCCACCTCGATCTCATCGATGCGGTCACACAACAGGCGCGGCAACGTTGATCGGCCTCTGCTCAATCTGTGGGGCCCGGCCATTTTCGTCGGTGCCCTCGTCGGTGGCATCATGTCGAAATTCATCCCGGGCGCCGGCTTGCGGCTGGTCTTCGGCGTCGTCGGCCTGCTGGTGGCCGTCAACATGGCGTTGCCGAAGCACCTCGTGATCTCCGATCACCTGCCGAAAAGCGGCTGGATCAACCGCGCGATCGCTGCTGTGATCGGCTTTGTCTCTTCGCTCATGGGGATTGGCGGCGGCACATTGTCGGTGCCGACGCTTTCCAGCTTCTCCTTTCCGGTGCACCGGGCCGTCGGCACATCGTCGGCGCTTGGCCTGCTTATCGCGCTTCCAGCGGTGGCCGGCTTCATCTGGTCGGGTCTCGCAATTGCAGGCAGGCCTCCGCTCAGCCTGGGTTACGTCAGCCTGCCGGCGGTTGCCATCATAGCGCCGGTGAGCTTTCTGTTTGCACCCTTGGGCGCCAAGCTCGCCCACGCGCTCAACCCGCGCTACCTGAAGCTTGCCTTTGCGTTCTTCCTGGCGATCACGGCCGGGCGAATGCTGCTTTCCTGAATCCGGTTCAGCGGCCTACTGCTATTTTTCCCGCATGGCCCGGCGGAAGTTCTGCGTGATCGGCTCGGCGAGATAAGAAAGCACGGTGCGAGCCCCCGTCCGGATCATCGTCTCGCTCGACATGCCGGGCAGCAGCTTGCGGCCCTCCAGCTTGCCGAGTTCGCTTTTGTCGATCACAACTGTCGCCGCGAAATAAGGTGCGCCGCTGCGTTCCTCAACCATGCGGTCAGCCGACACGATCTCCACGACGCCCTCGAGCGGCGGCAGGTTGTAGCGGGCGAAGGCCGGGAAGCTGACGCGCGCGAGCTGTCCGGGTGCGATCGTCTCGACATCCTCCGGCTTGACCATAGCCTCGACCACGAGTTGTTGTCCGAGCGGTACGATCGTCATCAATGTCTCACCGGGTTTCACGACACCGCCCGCGGTATGGACCTTCAAGTCCATGACGATGCCGTCAACCGGCGCGACAACGTTGGTACGGCTAAGCACGTCCCTGGCGGAACGCTCCTGCTGTCCGAGGTCAAACAGCTCCGCCTCGACCTTGCTCAACTCGTCGACGGCCTCGTTCAGGCGCACTGTGTTGAGGTTCAGGATCTGCATGTCGATCTCGGCCATGGCGCTTCCGGCACGGGCGATTGCCGCGACATTGGTGGCGCGCTCGCCCTCGATCTCCCGCTGCTGGCGTCTGAGCGACAAGTTCCGTTCGCGGGTGGTCAGCCCTTTCTTGAGCAGACCCTCAAGGTCTTTGCTTTCACCCTCGATTGCCTCGATCTGCTTGTCTTCCGTGACGATAAGCTGCTCCAGCCCCGTTATCTCTTCCTCGACCTGGTGACGGCGCTGGCCGAGAATTTCCTGCTCGTCCTTCAGATTGTGGTGCTTCGCTGTAAACACGTCACGCTGTGCTGCCACCGCGTCCTTCACGGCGATCGCGGGGTTTGCGAGCAACGCCGGATTGAACTCGATCTCGGTCTTGCCGTCACGCTCGGCCCTGAGACGCGCGGCCAGCGCCTCACGCGTTGCTATCCGGTTCTGGATCAGGTCGAGCTGCGCCTTTGCCTGCGTGTCGTCGAGCCCGACGAGGATCTTGCCCGCCTTGACGATATCCCCGTTGGCGGCGTTCAACTCCGCGATGATGCCGCCCTCGAGGTGCTGGATGAGCTTGCGGTCGCCGGCGACCTTGATCACGCCCGACGCCACCGCAGCGCTGTCCAGCGGCGCCAGGGCCGCCCATCCCCCGGCCACGCCGAAGAACAGGAACATGATCGCGAAGCCGGTGCACGTCACGCCGGTGAGACGGAGGGGTTGCGGCTCCAGGAGAGAGGGCGGCGCGAGGGGCAGCGGCACGACCTTCAATTCGGGGGGGCGGCTCATGCTTCCTTGACCTCTTTGATTTCCTTCACCACTTCAAGGGCTGGCAACTGGGCCGCCTTGGGCAGATGGGCCACCTTGCCGACACGGCTGGCGAGTTCGTTGAAGACATGGTCGCGCGGCCCGAAGAGATCTTGCTGACCCCTGTTGAGGACCAGTATCTTGTCTACCTTGTCCAAAATGCTGGCGCGGTGCGCGATAAGGATAACGGTCGTATTCGTCGCCTTGGCCACGCCGAGAGCGGCAATCAATGCCTCCTCGCCCTCCCTGTCGAGGTTGGAATTGGGTTCGTCGAGGATAAGCAGCGCGGGGTCGCCGTAGAGTGCCCGCGCCAGCCCGATGCGCTGGCGCTGCCCGCCCGACAGTATCGCACCCGCTTCGCCGATTTCGGTGCCGTACGCCTTCGGCAGTCCTTTGATCAGCTCGTGGACTCCCGCCAACTGCGCGGCCTCGACCACCTTGTTGAAGACCGCCGGGTTGAGCATCGCGAAGCGGCAAATGTTTTCGGACACGGTGCCGGCGAAGAGCTCGATGTCCTGCGGCAGATAGCCGACATGACGACCACGGTCTTCCGCCGCCCATTGGGCAACATCCGTTCCGTCCAGCAAGGCGCGCCCCGCGGACGGGCGCCAGGCGCCGGCGAGTATGCGCGCCAGGCTCGTCTTGCCAGCCCCGCTCGGACCGATCAACGCCATCGCTTCACCCGGCTCGAGGCGGAAGTTGATCCCCTTGAGGATGTGCTCGCCACCCTGCCGGGCAAGCACAAGGTTGTCGGCCTCAAACCTGCCTTTCGGACGGGGCAGTGGCAGGACCGGTGTGGCCTCCCGGTGCTGTCCGGCGACCGCGGTGAGGCGCCGGTAAGCGGCACGGGCTCCGACCGTCGCCTTCCAGGTGCCGATCGCTTGCTCGACCGGTGACAATGCGCGGCCCATCAGGATCGAGGCGGAGATCATGATACCGGGCGAGGCCTCGTTGCGAAGAACCAGATAGGCACCGAGGCCGAGTATGGCCATTTGCAGGGCCAGCCGGTGACAACGCGCGATGGCCGCGATGACCCCACCCCGGTTAGCGGCAAGGACTTGTCCTTTGTTCGCCTCGTCCTGCTGTGCCTTCCAGCCTTCCATCAGCGGCTTTAGCATACCCATCGCCTGGACGACCTCGGCGTTGCGGATCGTCGCCTCGGCCTGCACGTATGCCCGCGACTGTGCATTTGCAGCCTCGGTCAATGGTTTGCGTGTGACGTATTCGTTGAGCAACGCCAACGCAAAGAGGACAATCCCGCCGCACAGCGCCAACCAGCCCAGCCAGGGGTGCATGACGAATATGGCGGCGAAAAACAACGGTGCCCAAGGCGCGTCAAGAATCGGGAAGATGCTCGGGCTGGTGAAGAAATTCCGCACTTGATCCAGGTCGCGTAGCGGACGGGCGTTGGCATGACCGGGCGCCGAGGCGGCATATTCCACGGATGCGGTCAGGAGAACCGGTGCCAACCGCGCGTTCATCCACGATCCGACTTTAGCCAGAAGACGCCCGCGCACCACCTCCAGCC
>NZ_RZQY01000284.1:0-7275 GCF_003998575.1 Mesorhizobium sp. M7A.F.Ca.CA.001.10.2.1
CCCCAGCGACCCGCCGGATCGCTTCCAGCGCATCGGCGGTCCTCAGCGTGATCTCGATTGCCGGCAGGCCGCCGCGCGCCAGCGCGCGCGCCAGCGGCACGGCATTGGCGATATCAGAGATCTTCAGCACCGGGATGACCGGCTGGCCGTTGAGGAGCGACAAGAGTTTTTCGGTATTGCTGGGCATGTGTCTCTCCGTGGCGTGGACAATTCAACCGATTAGCAGAAGGCCGTTTTCCTGTCCACGAAGCCGGCCGTGTCGCGATGTCACGTGTCGCCCATGCTCGCCAAGCTTAGCGCGGCTGCCAGCTCGGCGGTGCCGGCAGCTTTGTCAGGATAGGAATTTTTTCTTGACTCCCTGATCTCAGCTATGGTACAAATTCGCCTATGGTGCAGATTTGCGCCCGGGACCTCCGAACAGGATGCCTGCTTTGCCTTGAATAGGCTTTCGTGAGCGTCTAGTGGCTTCGGCAATGACATCACTTCCACCCTTCCGCGTCGCAGCGCTCTACCGGTTTGCCCGGCTCGACGCTTTCGAAGAACTGCGCGCGCCGCTCGCCGCCTTCTGCTGCGGGCGCGGCATCAAGGGCACGCTGCTGCTGGCGCATGAAGGCATCAACGGCACCGTCGCCGGCAGCGAGGCGGCAATTGCCGAACTGATCTTGTATCTCGAAGCCATCGAAGGGCTGGCGGGCCTCGAGGTCAAGTACAGCGCAGCCGCGGACATGCCGTTCCACCGCATGAAGGTGCGGCTGAAGCGCGAGATCGTTACCATGGGTGTCGATGACATCGATCCTTCGAAAAGTGCCGGCACCTATGTCGCGCCGGCCGACTGGAACGCGCTGATTTCGCAGCCCGGCACTGTCGTCATCGACACGCGCAATGCCTACGAGGTGTCGATCGGCACATTCAGGGGTGCGATCGACCCGGCCACCGCAAGCTTCCGCGAGTTCCCGGCCTGGGTGGAGGCGCACCGGGGGGAACTCGAAGGCCGCAAGGTGGCGATGTTCTGCACCGGCGGCATTCGCTGCAAAAAGGCAACCGCCTATGTCAAATCGCTCGGCTTCGAGGATGTCTTCCATCTCAAGGGCGGCATTCTCAAGTATCTCGAAGAGGTTCCGGCCGA
The DNA here is from genome assembly GCF_003998575.1 of Mesorhizobium sp. M7A.F.Ca.CA.001.10.2.1. Lineage (NCBI taxonomy): Bacteria > Pseudomonadati > Pseudomonadota > Alphaproteobacteria > Hyphomicrobiales > Phyllobacteriaceae > Mesorhizobium > Mesorhizobium sp. M7A.F.Ca.CA.001.10.2.1. The sequence goes on from NZ_RZQY01000284.1 coordinate 1,127, forward strand.
ACAGAGCCTCTGGCAAGGCGAGTGCTTCGTCTTCGACGAGCGCGTTTCGGTGTCGCACGGCCTCGCCGAGGGCGAAGCGGAACTGTGCCGCGCCTGCCGCCACCCGCTGACACCGGGCGACCTGACGTCGCCCAAATTCGCCGCCGGTATTTCCTGCCCGCATTGTTTCGATGCGCGTTCGAACGAGGACCGCCAGCGTTATGCCGAGCGCCAGCGCCAGGTCGAGCTTGCGCAGGCGCGGGGCAGAGAGCCGCATATCGGCTCCTGATCCGGGCATCAAGCTGCTGCAAAGCGGCCGCCTGTCATTGCAATGTCAAGTTTCGGGACCTACGTCTTCGACGTTCGAAACCTGCCCGTTCGGCCGGGCAAATCCTGGAGGCACTGAATGTTCGATCCCAAGAAGCTTCTCGACGATCTGCTCGGCTCGCAAATCCCCGGCACCAGCGGCACCGTCCGCGACAAGGCGGGGCAGGCCGTGCAGATGGCCAAGGACAATCCGCTGGCCGCCGGCGCACTGGCCGCCGTGCTGCTTGGAACTGGTGCCGGTCGTAACGTGACGGGCGCCGCGGTGAAGCTTGGCGGACTGGCCGCCATCGGCGGCCTCGCCTACAAGGCCTACCATAACTACAAGGCCGGCAACGCACCCGCCGAAGCACCGGCGGCCGGCGAACCGGAATTGCTGCCGCCGCCCAAGGACACCGCCTTCCACCCGTCGCAGGCGCCGCAAGGCGAGGACGAATTCACGCTGACCCTGATACGGGCGATGATCTCGGCGGCGAAGGCCGATGGCCATATCGACGATGAAGAGCGCCAGAAGATCGCCGGCAAGCTCAGCCTGGCCGGCATAGACTCCGATGCCGAAAAGTTCCTGATGGCGGAGCTGGCAAGCCCGCTCGACCTCGACACGCTGGTCGCCGGCGCCAAGACCGACGCGCAGAAGCTCGAACTCTACACGGCGTCGCGCCTGACCATCGATCCCGACACCCGCGCCGAGCGTGGCTACCTCGACCTGCTTGCAGGCCGGCTCGGCCTGCCGGACGCGCTGGTCGACCATGTCGAGGCAACGGTTTCGGCGGCCAAGGTGCCGGCCAAGGCAGGGACGTCACCCAATCCGCGCTGGTAGGCCAAAACGGCACAGGAGGCGCTTTCCGGGTTAACCTCTCGTTAACCCAGCAAGCGCATCATTCAACACAGTCGGATCGGCTTTTCCTCCTCCCAAGCCCGGTTCAGATCAGGGGCGGTCGCCAATGGCCGCCCTTTTTGTCGGCCCGATCGGATGGACACGCTTGCCATCGCCGCCGTCATTTGCGATGCCTTCCTTTTTCGAGCCAAACCCCGAAAATCAGTCGAGCAAGCGCAGCGCTGCCGGAGGACAACAGCCATGACCGAGCAAAGAACCGCCATCGTCACCGGGGCCGGCACGGGCATCGGCAAGAGCGTCGCCACGGCGCTGCTCAAGGCGGGCTGGAACACAGTGTTCTGCGGACGCCGCAAATCCGTGCTGGATGCAGCCGTGGCCGAGGCCGGGTCCACCGACGCCAAGGCCCTGGCGGTTGCCTGCGATATCAGCAAGGCAGGCGAGGTCGACGATCTGTTCGAGACCGTGGCGGCGGCCTTCGGCCGTGTCGACCTGCTCTTCAACAATGCCGGCATGGGCTACAAATCGACGCCGATCGACGAGATACCGGTCGAAGTGTGGAACGATATCGTCGGCGTCAACCTCACCGGTTCGTTCCTGTGTGCCCGTGCCGCCTTTGGCGCCATGCGCAAGCAGAAGCCGATGGGTGGCCGCATCATCAACAACGGTTCGGTGTCGGCCTATGCGCCGCGCCCGGGCTCGGTGCCCTACACGGCGACCAAGCATGCCATATCAGGGCTGACCAAGACGCTGGCGCTCGACGGCCGGCCTTATGACATCGCCTGCGGCCAGATCGACATCGGCAATGCGCTGACCGATATGGCGCAGCCGATGACGGTCGGCGTGCCGCAGGCCAACGGCTCCATATCAGCCGAAGCGGTGATGGATGTTCAGCGCGTCGCCGACGCCGTCGTCCACATGGCCAGCCTGCCGCTCGACGCCAACGTGCTGTTCATGACCGTGATGGCGACCAAGATGCCGTTTGTCGGGCGTGGCTAGTCATTCTCCCGGTAGCTCTGTGCCGGGCAGATAGAGCGCGATAGGACGGATCTCGTAGACGGCGGTCGGATTGACGCGACGAAAGTCGCGCGCGATAGCGATGGCATCGTCCCGCGTCGGGCAGTCGACGACATAGAGGCCGAGAAGCTGTTCCTTGGTTTCGGCGAAGGGGCCGTCGACGATCATGCCGTCGCGCAAGGTGCAGGCCGATTGTGTCGCGCCAAGCCGCGCCGACGGGCCAAGGCTGCCGTCGGCATAGAGCCCTTCATGGATCTTGAGCAAGTCAGCCATCAGCGCCGTATCTTCCTGCGGCGTCAGCGCCTTGATTGCGTCTTCCACATGATAGGCAAGGATTGCATAGAACATCCGATGTCACCCCACTTCGATCCTGATCCGAGGACCGTAGCCGTTCTCGACATGCACGCCCAGTCTTGGCCGCGCGCCTCCGGACGGCTCATGACACGGTCATGCCACAGCCGCAAATTGTCCGGAAGAGGACAGCGGGCCGCTTTCAAGCTTACTTCGCCAGGAAGGCCCCGATCCGTTCCAGCGCCCGCAAGATGTTCTCCTCGGAATTGGCGTAGGAGAGCCTGATATAGCCTTCGCCGAGAATGCCGAAATCGGGACCGCCGATCAGCGCCACGCCGGCCTCGTCGAGCAGCGCCGAGGCGAGCTTCTTGGCCTTCCAGCCGGTCTTCGAGACGTTGGGGAAAGCGTAGAACGCGCCCTTGGGCGTGATGCAGGACATGTTGGGCAGCGCGTTCAATCCCTCGACGACGATCTTCCGGCGGCGGTCGAAGGCGCGCATCATATTGGCGACATCGTCCTGCGGGCCGTCGATTGCCGCGATGCCGGCGAACTGGCTCGGCGCGTTGACGCAGGACCAGCAGTTGACAGCCAGCTTGCGCACCTTGTCGTAGAGATGGGCGCCCTTGTCGCCATTCGGCCAGATCGACCAGCCCATGCGCCAGCCGGTCATCGCCCAGGTTTTCGACCAGCCGTTGAGCACGATCAGCCGGTCACGGATCTCGGGAAAGCCGAGCAGCGAGCAATGCGTCTCGCCATCATAGGTCATGACGTCGTAGATCTCGTCGGAGAGGATGGCGACCTGCGGATGCGCCTCCAGCCCCTTGACCAGTTTCTCGATCTCGGCACGCGGCGTGACGCCGCCTGTCGGATTGGCGGGCGAGTTGAGGATCAGCAGCCTGGTCTTCGAGGTGATCAGCGCCAATGTCTCCTCGGCCGAGAAGGCAAAGCCGTTCTCCTCGCGCATCGGCACGGGAATAGGGGCTGCACCGGTGAACTCGATCATCGAGCGATAGATGGGAAAGCCCGGATCGGGATAGAGGATTTCGGCGCCAGGTTCGCCGAACATCAGGATCGCGGCGAACATGGTTGGCTTGCCGCCGGGCAGGATCATCACCGTTTCGGGCGATACTTCGACACCAGTGGTGGTCAGCGTGCGCCGCACCACCGCTTCGCGGGTCGCCAGCAGGCCATTGGCCGGCGTGTAGCCGTGATGGCCGTCGCGCAGCGCCTTGATCGCCGCCTCGACGATGTGCTGCGGCGTCTTGAAGTCCGGCTGGCCGATGCCGAGATTGACGATGTCGCGGCCTTGTTGGGCAAGTGCTGTGGCCCTCGCGAGCACGGCAAAGGCGTTTTCCTCGCCAAGGCGGTCGAAGGCCGAAATCGTGTGGAGCATTTTTCCCGTCCGTGTGGTTCTTGCTGTTGGGTCGCGTTTTTGTGAGCTTCGGCTGGCAAAAGTCAAACGGATTGGAGCTTTCGGTGTCGGAAAATCTCAGGGATTGGCAACCGCGCCCGCGGCCCGAACGCAAGACCATCGACGGAAGCACTGTCCGGCTCGAACCGCTGAGTGCCGCAAAACATGGCGATGGCCTCTATGAAGCGTCCTCCGTGTCCGACATCGACGGCCGCTTCGCCTGGTTGCCCGATTATCCGCCGGAGACCCGCGCCGCCTTCCAGCCATGGCTGGACAAGGTCGAGGCCAGCGAGGATCCGCTGTTCTTCACCGTCATCGACAAGCCCAGCGGCAAGGTCGCCGGACGCCAGACGCTGATGCGCATCGATCCGGCGTACGGCGTCATCGAGATCGGCAACATCTATTGGGGACCGCTCATCTCGCGCAAGCCGGGGGCGACCGAAGCGCAGTTCCTGTTCATGAAATACATCTTCGACGAACTCGGCTACCGCCGCTACGAATGGAAGTGCAACAACCGCAACGAGCCATCGAAGCGGGCCGCCGAACGGTTCGGCTTCAAGTTCGAAGGCATTTTCCGCCAGCATCTGATCGTCAAGGGTGAAAACCGCGACACTGCGTGGTATTCGATCATCGACAAGGAGTGGCCGGCGCTGCGCCGTGCCTACGAGGCATGGCTCGATCCGGCCAATTTCGATGGCGACGGCCAGCAGAAGCGACGGCTCGAGGATTGTCGCGCGGAATTCGGCGCCTAGGAGTTCGCCATTGGCACATACCCACGATCACAGCGGGCACGATCACATTGGGCACGATCATGGGCCCGGCCATGTCCATGGCTCGACCGACAAGAAACGCGTTCTGATCGCAGCCTGCCTGACCGGCGGCTTCATGGTCGCCGAAGCGCTTGGCGGCATCCTCACCGGCTCGCTGGCGCTGCTGGCCGATGCCGGCCACATGCTCGCTGACTCGATCGCGCTCGGCCTTGCCTGGTATGCCTTCCATCTGGCTGGCCGCCCGGCGACTGTTCGCCTCACCTATGGCTTCGGCCGGGTCAAGACGCTGGTGGCCTATACCAACGGCATTGCCATCTTCGTCATCGCGCTGTGGATCGTCTATGAGGCGTGGGGGCGCCTGCAGGCGCCGGCACCGGTGCTTGGCGGGCCGATGCTGGCGGTGGCGATCCTCGGCCTGCTGGTGAACATCGGCTCGTTCTTCGTGCTGCATGGCGGCGACCGCGAGAGCCTGAACATGCGCGGCGCCATCCTGCATGTGCTTGGCGACCTGCTCGGCTCGGCCGCGGCCATCGCGGCGGCGCTGGTCATACTGGCGACCGGCTGGACGCCGATCGACCCGATCCTGTCGGTCCTGGTCTCGCTGCTGATCCTCTACACGGCGTGGTCGCTGATGCGGGAAGCCGCCCATGTCCTGCTCGAGGGCGTGCCGCCAAGCCTCGACCGAGATCTGATCGCCCGGGATATCGAGGCGACGGTCCAGGGCGTGCGCGAAGTGCACCACATGCATGTCTGGTCGCTCGACGGGACCAGTAATATGGCGACGCTGCATGCCTGTCTCGACGAGGGCGTCGATGCGCATCAGGCGGTGAGTGCCGTCAAGAAGCGGCTTGCCAGCGAGCACGGCATCAGCCATGCCACCGTGGAACCGGAATTCGGCCAGTGCGCCGACGATGGCGAGCACGACCATGGGCACGAGCACGAAGCGGCTGCATATCACGACCACCATCACTAGGACCGATCGATTGATGTCGATTGGTCCTGCCTCGGGAGTTGCAAAACCTTGAAAACCAGCTTGATGAACACCCGCTGCCGTGGTGCGGCGTGATGGATCGTGACACCAGGAATGCTCTTATCGCTGCCGTGTGGATCATGCTTCTGTTTGGTATCGGCGCCTACTATCTGCCGACCGTAATGCTGGCACTCGGCAGCCTTTCGACGGTGCTGGCCGGCGCCTTTGGCATCGTCTTCGTGCTGGCGTTCTTCTCGGTGTTCTGGTTGCGGGCTCGCAGCCAGCGCAAAAATCAGGGTAAATAGGCAAGGGATTTTCGATATGCGCATTCTGATCACTGGCGCCGCGGGTATGGTCGGCCGCAAGCTCATCGCCCGGCTGGCCAAGGACGGCACGCTGCGCGGCCGCAAGATCACGGCGCTTGATTTACACGATATCGTGCCGCCACAGGCCCCGAGCCTGGATGGCGTCAGCGTCACGCTGCACACTGGCGATCTCGCCGAAGCAGGGGCCGCTGAGCGCCTGGTCGCATCGCGCCCCGGCGTCGTGTTC
>NZ_RZQY01000285.1:0-7261 GCF_003998575.1 Mesorhizobium sp. M7A.F.Ca.CA.001.10.2.1
GCCTTCAGCCGCAGTTCTGCCTCGTGGCGGCGGGTGTGCAGGCCGGAAATGCCTGCTGCCTCTTCGAGCAGCGCGCGGCGTGCCTGCGGCTTGGCCTGGATCAGTTCGCCGATGCGGCCCTGACCGACCATCGACGGCGAACGCGCGCCGGTCGACTGGTCGGCGAACAGAAGCTGCACGTCCTTGGCGCGCGCCTCCTTGCCGTTGATACGGTAAAGCGAGCCGGCCTCACGCTCGATGCGGCGCGACACCTGCAATTCGTCGGCATCGTTGAAGGCAGCGGGCGCCGAGCGGTCACTGTTGTCGAGGAAAAGTGTGACTTCGGCGGTGTTGCGTGCCGGGCGCGTGCCCGAGCCGGAAAAGATGACGTCGTCCATGCCGGACGCGCGCATGTTCTTGTAGGAGCTTTCGCCCATCACCCAGCGCAGCGCCTCGACAAGGTTCGACTTGCCGCAGCCGTTCGGCCCGACAATGCCGGTCAGTCCGCGTTCGATGACGAACTCGCCGGGCTCGACGAAGGACTTGAAACCGAGGAGGCGAAGGCGCGAAAACTTCATTCGCGCCGCCCACTAAGCGGATTACCGTGGTTTTGCGATGAGAATTCGCGGCACGACCGGAAGCCGCGCACGCCGAAGCGCCGCCGCCTCAGGGCTGACTGGACGTCAGAGCAGAGGGTCGATGATGGCCGACATTTCCTCAATCGACATCGCCCCCTTGTAGGTCTTACCGTTGATGAAGAAGGTCGGTGTCGAGTCGACCTTGAATTCATTGGCGCCACGCTTCTGGACCGATCTCACATCGTCCAGAAGTTTCTGGTCCGTCAAGCAGGCCTCGAAGGACTCCTGTGTAAAACCGGCGAGCTTCGAGATTTGCAGCAGTGCATCCTTGGTGTTCTGAACGCCAGCCCAGTTCGCCTGCTGCCTGAACAGGACGTCGACCATAGGGTAGTAGTTGTCCTTGGCGCAGCGCGCCAGCATAAAACCGGCTTCGGCACTCGGATCGAACGGGAATTCGCGCAGGATGTAGCGCGCCTTGCCGGTGTCGATGTACTTGGTCTTCAGGTCCGGAAAGGTGGTCTCGGCGAAATGCGCGCAGTGCGGGCAGGTCATCGAGGCGTATTCGACGATGGTGACCTTGGCGTCGTCCTTGCCAAGCTGTTTGTCGGGCAGCGCACCCGGCTTCATCAGTTCCGCCATGTCCACGGTGCCCTGGGCTTCCGGCGCGGTGGCGGCGGCCGGCGTGGCCGGCGTCGCGGGGGCGGCCGGGGCCGCAGGTTTCACATCCGCGGCCTTCGCCTCCTCGCCAGAGTCGCTGCAGGCGGCGAGCAGGGCCACCGCCGGAATGGCGGCCAGCGAAGACAGGACGTTTCTGCGAGACAAGCTTTGGCCAAACGGGGGACGGTTCATACGAATCACCTGACAAGGGTTGGATTTTGCAATGCAAAGACACGAAAAGGCGAGAGTTGGCGCGAATTAAGGCATCTCGATCCCCAATCCAATCGCGAAACCTGACAAGGGCGATCACGAATGCGAGATAGTGACGACGAATCCATGACTTTCTTCAAGACGCCTATGATTTTCTCTCCCCAATAATGGTCGCGCCAAGTTTCTCCAACGAGGCGCGCAGTTCATCATTATCGACCAGGCCGACAGTTCCCGACAATTTCGTCTTCTCAGCCGCCGTCAGCGGCCTCAGGGCCGGTTTGCGCCTTCCTTTGTCGGTTGTCACCGGCTTCTGCAGGATCCTGATGCGATTGATGGCGGTGAAGCCGAGGAAGGCGTTGACCCGGTTGATGATCTCGCCCGTCTCGTGCTGCAGATGAAGTGCCGCCATGCCTTCGCAGGCAATGACCAGCACGGCCGGCTCGAACGGATCGTCCTCATGCATACGGCGCGGCCACTGGATTTTTTCGGGGCGCGAATGGCTGGCCAGCCGCGGGCCGGCGATCTCGTCCCATGACTGGACGAGGCCGATCGAAATGCCAGCCCGCTTGCGCAGCACCGGATCGAGGATCCTGGTCGCGAGATCGCTGACCGGGACGGGATTGCCGTAGGGCGTTCTGCCTGCCATGTACGTCCTCCAGCCAAGACCCCAGCAGATACCGGCCAGGCCGATACAGATCAATGGCACCAGCAGACCAGACCCGCAAGACCGTATCCTGGGATAGTGGCAAAGCCACATCCGGGGACAGCAGCAGAGCTGCATCCGGAGATAGCAGCAGAGCTGCATCCGGGCATATCGCGTCCCGCCTGCTAGGCTGGTACGACGTGCACCACCGTGAATTGCCGTGGCGCATCACGCCTCGTGAGCATGCGCGCGGCGTGCGGCCTGATCCCTACCGTATCTGGCTCTCCGAGGTCATGCTGCAGCAGACCACCGTCGAAGCGGTGAAGGCCTATTTCCGGATTTTCGTCGAGAAATGGCCCGATGTCGAGGCGCTGGCCGCGGCGCCTGCGGAGGACGTGATGAAGGCCTGGGCCGGGCTCGGCTACTACTCCCGCGCCCGCAATCTCAAGGCGTGTGCCGATCTTGTGGCCGCGCGTGGCGGCCGGTTTCCCGACACGGAAACGGCTTTGAGAGAACTGCCAGGCATCGGCGCCTATACGTCGGCGGCCATCACGGCGATTGCCTTCGACCGTCCCGCCGCCGTTGTCGACGGCAATGTCGAACGCGTCATCTCCCGGCTGTTTTCGATCGCAACCCCGCTCAGCGAAGCCAAGCCCGAAATCCGTGCCCATGTCGAGCGCATGGTGCCCGGGACAAGGCCTGGCGACTTCGCCCAGGCGATGATGGATCTCGGCGCCACCATCTGCACGCCACGCCGGCCGCGCTGCATGCTATGCCCGCTGCGCGAAGACTGCAGCGCGGTCGTTTCAGGCGATCCCGAGCACTTCCCGGTGCGCCTGCCCAAGGCCGACAAGCCGCAGCGGCACGGCGCGGCCTTTGTCGCCGTGCGGGCCGACGGCGCCATCCTTCTGCGCAAACGGGCGGAGAAGGGTTTGCTCGGCGGCATGACCGAGGTGCCGACGACGGGCTGGACCGCGCGGATCGATGGGGCGACCACGGAAGCGGCCGCGCCCTTTCCCGGCGACTGGCGGTATGCGGGCCGCATTGCGCATGTCTTCACGCATTTCGCTCTCCAACTCGAAGTCTTTCACGCTCACATCAAAGGTGATGCGCCAGACGGGCATTTCTGGTCGCTCGCTCACGAGATTTCCGGCGAGGCGCTGCCGACTGTCATGAAAAAGGCAATCGAGGCTGCGATACCCGGCGCGACGAAAAAGCCGTCGCCACACAGTGCAAAGAGGCCCCATGACTGAAATACGCCACATCGTTTTCGACATCGGCAGAGTGCTGATCCACTACGATCCCAACATTCCGTTCAGCCGCCTCATTCCGGATGCCGAAGAGAGAAAGTGGTTTTTCGACAATGTCTGCACGCATGATTGGAACATCGAGCAGGATCGCGGCCGCACCTGGGAAGAGGCCGAGGCGCTGCTGATCGCGGACCATCCCGATCACGCGGAAAACATCCGCGGGTTCCGCCGCCACTGGCACGAGATGGTTCCACATGCCTATGACGACAGTGTCGCCATCATGCTCGGTCTGATCGAGAGCGGCCACGACGTGACCATGCTGACCAACTTCGCCAGCGACACGCTGGCCGAAGCCCGCGAGCGCTTCGATTTCCTCAACCGCCCGCGCGGCGTCACCATCTCGGGCGAGATCGGCATGATCAAGCCGGATCGCGGCATCTACGATCACCACGTCGCCGCATTCGGCCTCGAACCGGCGGCCACGCTGTTCATCGATGACAGCCAGAAGAACGTCGATGGCGCGAAGGCGGCAGGCTGGCAGTCGGTGCTGTTCACCGATGCAGAGACGCTTCAAGCAGACCTCGAACGTCTCGGAATCAAGGCTTGATTTGAATCACTTCGCGCGATCCGTTGAGCCTTTGAATCAACGGCATTCGAAGCAATTGGCAGGGGTTCAGGCCCCTGCCCGCTCCATGCCGAGCCGCGCGATGCGGCGAAGCTCGTCGATCGGGGTCAGGCCACCGCTGCGCTCATAATGCCAGAAGGTCCAGCCGTTGCAGGCATCCAGCCCCTGCACTTCGGCGCCGATCTTGTGGATCGAACCGGCGCTGTCGCCGATCGCCACAGTACCGTCGGCGCGCACCTTGGCGGCCCAGCGCTTCTTGGCGTCGTAGAGCGTCGCACCCGGCATCATCAGGCCGGTGTCGATCAGGCTGACGAAAGCAACGCGCGGCTCGGCGCGCTTGCCGGTCAGCACGGTGAGATCGGCGCCATCCAGTGGCCGCACCGCGTCGATGCGCTCGTTGGCGGCGTCGATATAGGCCTGCTCGCGTTCGATGCCGACGAAATGGCGGCCGAGACGCTTGGCCACCGCGCCGGTGGTGCCGGAGCCGAAAAAGGGATCGAGCACGATGTCGCCCGGTTTGGTCGAGGCCATCATGATGCGGGCAAGCAGCGCTTCCGGCTTCTGCGTCGGGTGCAGCTTGTCGCCATTGTCGTTCTTCAGCCGCTCGCCGCCGGTGCAGATCGGAAACAGCCAGTCGGAGCGCATCTGGATATCGTCGTTGGACGCCTTCATCGCTTCGTAGTTGAAAGTGTACCCCTTGCCCTTCTGGTCGCGGGTGGCCCAGATCATCGTCTCATGCGCGTTCTGGAAGCGGCGGCCGCGGAAATTCGGCATCGGGTTGGTCTTGCGCCAGACCACGTCGTTGAGGATCCAGAAGCCGAGATCCTGCATCTTGGCGCCGACACGGAAGATGTTGTGATAGGAGCCGATGACCCAGATGGTGCCGTTGGGTTTCAGCACCCGGCGCGCCGCCAGCAGCCAGGCCCGCGTGAAAGCGTCATAGGCCTCGAAACTCTCGAACTGGTCCCATTCGTCATCGACGGCGTCGACCTTCGACTGGTCGGGGCGGTGCAGGTCGCCGTCGAGCTGCAGATTGTAGGGCGGATCGGCGAAGATGACGTCGATCGATTTTTCGGGCAGCCGGTCGAGCGCGGCGACGCAGTCGCCCTTGAGGATCGTGTCCAGCCATTCGGATTGCTGGGGGGCGTGGGATAGCTCGTCGAGAAGACGCACGGCAGACATTCTGACACCCAGGGCACGCGTTACTGTTTACTCCTGGTTATGGTTACCGATCAGCGTAAATATTCCGTGAAGGCCAAGGCACGGGTGGGGCGAATTTGCGAAGGCGGCCCTGTTGGTGTATGCCGCGCCGCCTGAGCCTTCCGAGGCCACTTCGCCCTCCCATTGTCCGGATCACCATGCCCCAGCCAGACCTTGTCATCTTCGATTGCGACGGCGTGCTCGTCGATTCCGAGATCATCGCCGCCCGTGTCGACGCCGAGCTTTTGACCTTGGCAGGATACGAGATATCGGCTGAGGAGATTTCGGAGAGCTATGCCGGCCTGACCTTCAAGGACATCATGCTGCGGGTCGAGGAAAAGTCCCGCATCCCCTTCCAGGCCTCTCTGATCGACAGGGAGGAACAATTGGTCGACCGCAAACTGCGCAGCGACGTCCGCGCCATCGATGGCGCGCGCGAGGCCGTTGCCGCGGTAACCGTGCCGCGCTGCGTCTGCTCGAATTCACGCTCCGAGCGGATCGAATTCATGCTGGAGAAGGTGCATCTTTTGCCGTTTTTCGCCGACCGGATTTTTTCGGCGATGGAAACACCGACCGGGAAAACGAAACCGGCGCCGGACGTGTTCCTGTTCGCGGCGGAGAAACTCAACGCCAACCCGGCAAACACTTTCGTCATCGAGGATTCCGTGCACGGCGTCCACGGCGCAAGGGCGGCGGGCATGCGGGTGATCGGCTTCACCGGAGCCGCCCACAGCTATCCCGGCCATGCCGACGCGCTCACCGAGGCCGGCGCCGAGACGGTGATCCGCCGCTGGGCGGAGCTGAAAAGCGTGATCGCGGCGCTGTCGGAGTGGTCGGACGCCTGAGAAGCGTGCGCCGCGACGCACGCCTCATGCAACTGCCGAGACCTAGTTCGTCGCGGCAGCCCTCTTGCGGCGGGTCTTCTTCGGCTTGTCGGCCGTTGCCTGATGCGCGGTTTCGTCATAGCCGGCAAAGGCCTGATAATCCTGCGCCGTCGGCTCGGGCACGACGACATTGGAATCGGTGAAGACGAACTGCGTGGCAACCGAAGGATCGGTGACCTGGACCTGATACTGGTGGAGCTGCGAGTAGAGGACCTCGGTGCCATGCATCACAGCCGTTCGGATCGGCATGGTGATCGTGCCTGGAGAAAACTTCGGTCCGGGGACAATCTTGCCGGCGACCGCAATCTTCATCGTCAGCTGGCCGTTGGCACGGCTGCAGTCGCGTGTCACGTCGCTGACCGACGCCTGGTAGATGATATTGGCCGATTCGTCGGGCGGAGTTGCAGCAGCGGCGTCAGCCTCGGCCTGGGCCGCGGCATCCTGCGCGGCGTCGCCGGTCTTCTTGATCCTGGGCTTGGGCTTCTGAGCTTCCCTGGAATAGGTGTTGAAGAAGGCCGTGCCGTCGCGCACCGTCACCCGGGGGCAATAGGCCTGCAACTGGCTGGCCAGTATCTTGGGATCCTGGGGCGGCGGTGGCGCCGTCGGGTCCTCCTTCTTGCCTATGCCGAGGTTCAGGATGCCATTGTCGCCCGATTGGCAGCCGGCGGCGGCAAGCATAAAGCCGGTGAGCGCAAGACCCGCCAAAAAGCGACCACTGAATGTACGAAACGCCATGAAACTGCACTTCCCTCTCGCAAAGCTGGTGACGTATATCAACCGCGCGGCAAAAATGCGACTGAGCCAGCGCAGAAATTAACCACCTTGCGGTGGATGGAAAAGCCAAGCAGTAACGGAATTGTGACATGCACTATGTGAGTACCCGCGGGGAAGCCCCCGTTCTCGGATTTTCCGACGCCGTGCTGGCCGGGCTGGCGCGCGACGGCGGGCTCTACGTGCCGCGCGAGTGGCCACAGTTTTCCGCCGCCGAGATCCGCGCCATGCGCGGCCTTGCCTATCCCGACCTTGCGATCCGCGTGCTGTCGCCGTTCCTTGGCGACGAAATCCCGGCCTCCGTTTTCGAGCGGCTGGTGCGCGAAGCCTATGCCACCTTCCGCCACGAGGCCGTCTGCCCGCTGGTGCAGACCGGCCCCAACACCTTCATCCTGGAACTTTTCCACGGGCCGACGCTCGCCTTCAAGGACGTGGCGATGCAGCTTCTGGCCCGGCTGATGGAC
>NZ_RZQY01000286.1:0-7250 GCF_003998575.1 Mesorhizobium sp. M7A.F.Ca.CA.001.10.2.1
GGCAGGGGTGCCGAACATGTAGTCCCGCTCGCCGGCGACGAAGAAATCCGCCGCCTCCGGATCGCCGGGAAAGCTCGCTTCGACAATCAGCGTCTCGTGGTCGCCCGGCAGCACAGCGATGCCGAAATCGGACCTCGCGGGCGCTGGTAGCGCCGCGAAACTCGCCTTCACCAGCGCTGCGTCCTCGGCATTGTCCGGATCGGAGGCGGGGTCGACGGTCAGCCGCGTCTGCACCGGAATGCAGATCGTTTCGCAGATGCCGAGAAAGATGTCGGCATCGATCAACGCCGGCTGGTTCGGCGCCGCCAGCGTGAATGTCACCGGCAGAGAAACCGGATAGTTGTAGCCTGCCCATTTGCCATAGCCGTCGTCATGGCGCTGCGGCGCCGGAAACGATAGCGCTGCGTCGGCGATGTTGGTGCTGGCTGAAATGTCGAGTTGCGGTGGCACGCCCGCGTCGCCCGGATCGCGCCAATATGTCTTCCAGCCGGGCTTGAGCGCTATGTCGAGAACGCCCTGGATGCGGCCGGTGTCGTCGGCTTTGCCTGAGGTCACCAGCCGGACCTTGCCGCCTTCGCTGTTGTACCACGCCGATGAGGAGGCGGCGGCGGGAAGAGCGGTTGCCGATCCGATGGCGGCGCCGAGCAGCAGGATTTTCAAGCTTCGCATGGCGGTGATTTGATCGTCCGTTCGTGGCCGCGCAATGATTTCATGGCCTTGCCGGTATCATATTTGCGTGACTTCGAGGGAGAAGAATGTTCGAGCCGCCGCCACAAGCTTTGGTCGAATCCAGCACGGCGCATCTTTTCGGCGCTTTGGAAACGCGTTACGCTCCCTTCATGGACTTGTTGCGCCACAAGAAGACGGTCGCCAGTCGCGGCTTTCTCGACGATCAGTTCCTGATTGCCATGCCCGGCATGAAGGACGACCGTTTCACGCGCTCGGTCATCTATGTCTGCGCACATTCCGATGAAGGCGCCATGGGCCTGATCATCAACCAGACGCAGCAGATGCTGTTTCCGGACTTGCTCGTGCAACTGGGCATCATGAACGAGCAGGAGGCGATCCGATTGCCGGCTCAGGCCCGCGATTTCGTCGTGCGCAATGGCGGCCCCGTGGACCGCAGCCGGGGCTTCGTCCTGCATTCGGGAGACTATCGGGTGGAATCGTCGCTGACCGTTTCCGACGACATCTGCCTGACGGCGACCGTCGACATATTGCGCGCCATATCGTCCGGCCGCGGGCCTCGTCATGCGCTGATGGCGCTCGGCTATTCCGGCTGGGGCGCCGGCCAACTGGAGACCGAGATCGCCGAAAATGGCTGGCTGACCTGTCCGGCCAATGCCGAGCTTCTGTTCGACACCGATATCGAGCGCAAATACGACCGGATCCTCGCCTCGATCGGTATCGACCTTGCGCATCTCAGCCTGGCGGCCGGGCACGCCTGATCCGCTCACGCTTGCGTCAGCGGATACTGCTCTTTTAGCGTCTTCAGCACCTGGTCGCCCGGCATCGGGGCGCCGAACATGAAGCTCTGCACATATTCGCAGCCCATCTGACGCAGTTCCAGCGCATCGCTTTCGTCCGAAATGCCCTCGGCGACGACGGACAGGCCGAGCTCATGCGCCATGTTGACCATCGATTTCAGCAGCACCGCGCGCTTGGGCGTGTTGTCGTCGACGAAGCTCTTGTCGATCTTGATGGTGTCGAAGGGGAAACGCGTCAGGTAGGCCAGTGAGGAGTAGCCGGTGCCGAAATCGTCCAGCGACAGGCCGATGCCGAGCTGCTTCAGCTTGGTCAGCACATGGGCGGTCTGCTCGGGATTGTCCATGACAAGCGATTCGGTGAGCTCCAGCCGGAAGCAGCGCGGCTTCAGATTGGCCCGCGCGATGACCGAGCGGACGTCGCTGACCAGGTCGCGGCGGATCAACTGGCGGCTGGACAAATTGACCGAGACCGACAGCGGCGCGTCGCCGATCTGTTTTTGCCAGCTGGCGAGATCTTCCGCCGCCTGCTGCATGGCAAACAGGCCGAGCTGCACGATAAGACCGCAGCTTTCGGCTACCGGGATGAAATCCGCCGGCGGGATCATGCCGCGGCGCGGGTGGTCCCAGCGCAGCAGCGCCTCGAAGCCGGCGACACTGCCGTCCTCGAGCCGCACGATCGGCTGGTAGGCAAGCGTGAATTCGCGCCGCTCGATGGCGCGGCGCAGGTCGGATTCGAATTGCAGCCTGTCGGTGCCGACAGTGCGGAAAGCCGGACGGAACGGCTCGATCCTGTCGCCGCCGAAGCGCTTGGCCTGGTGCATGGCAAGCTCGGCATCCTTGACCATGTCCTCGGCCGACATCTGCGGCGAATTCCAGGTGATCAGCCCAATCGACGCGGTCAGCACGATCTCGCGCTTGGCGAAGGTGATCGGGTTGTTGATGGCATGCTTTATGGCATCAGCGACCGCAGCGATGCGGGCCGGGTCTTGTTCGGACAGCAGCATCAAAGCGAACTGGTCGCCGGCAAAGCGCGACAGCGAATCCTTCGGCTTGAGCAGCCGGTGCAGGCGGCGCGCGATGGTCAAGAGGATGGTATCGCCGGCCGAGATGCCGAGCCCGTCATTGACCTGCTTGAAACGGTCGATGTCGATGACGAAGACGGTCGGCCGCACCTTCTCTTCGGTGCGCGCGATCGAGATGATCGCTTCCAGCCGGTTCATCAAAAGTTCACGGTTCGGCAGGCCGGTCAGATTGTCGTGCACGGCGTCGTGCAGCAGCCTTTCCTCGGACTTTTTCTGCTCAGTCACGTCGACCATGGTGCCGACGCAGCGGATGACTTCGCCGTCCGAGCCGATGACCGGGCGTGCGCGCAGTGAAAACCAGTGATAGTGGCCGTCGGCGCCGCGCAGGCGGAAATTCTGCGACACCCGGCCGCGCCGGTGTTCGAGCACCACGTCGAGCGTCGTGCGGAACGTGTCGCGGTCGTCGGCATGCAGCACCGGCAGCCAGTTGCGGGCCGCGCCGCCAAGGCTGTTCGGTGCCAGGCCGAGCTGGATGCTGACATCGGGCTTGGTGACGACGCGGTCGCGCAGCACGTCCCAATCCCAGACCGTGTCGCCCGATCCGGCCACCGCCAGCGCCTGCCGCTCGAGGTCGGAGAACAGGCCCTGGTGCAGGGCGCCGCCGGCAAAGGCGTGCTGCATCACTGTGAAGCCGATCAGAAGGATGATCAGGATCAGCCCGCCGCCCAGGGCCGGCTGGGCAATGTCGTTGTCGAGCATGCCGGTGATCGCCATCCACGATCCGCATAGCCACAACAGCACCATGACCCAACTGGGCACCAGCATGATGGCACGGTCGTAGCCGCGTATGCCGAGGAAGATGATCAGGCCAAGCCCGGTCAGTGCGGTTGCGGCGAAGGACAGCCTGGCGATGCCGGCGGCAACCGCCGGATCGACGATCGCGACCCCGGCGATCAGCACCAGCCCGAGAATCCAGACCAGTGCGCCGTAGCTGAAATGGCCGTGCCATCGGTTGAGGTTGAGATAGGCGAACAGGAACACCACGAAGGTTCCAGCCAGCGCCACCTCCGTTCCCGCCCGCCACATCTGCTCATTGCCGGGCGAGATCTCGATGACCTTGTTGAGGAAGCCGAAATCGACACAGATATAGGCCAGTACCGCCCAGGCAAGCGCGGCGGTCGCGGGGAACATCGAGGTTCCCTTGACCACGAAAAGAATGGTGAGGAACAGCGCCAGCAAGCCTGCGATACCGATGACGATGCCGCGAAACAGCGTGTAGGAATTGACCGAGTCCTTGTAGGATTCCGGATCCCAGAGGTAGACCTGCGGCAGCTTCGGCGAGGCCAGTTCGGCGATGAAGGTGATCACCGTGCCGGGGTTCAGCGTCACCCGGAAAACGTCGGCATCGGGGCTGGTCTGGCGGTCGAGCGCGAAGCCTTCGCTGGGCGTGATGGCGGCGATGCGGGTCGAGCCGAGATCCGGCCAGAAGATGCCGGAATTCACCAGGCGGAAATGGGGTGCGACGATCAGCCGGTCGAGTTGCTGGTCGGTGGTGTTGGCGAGCGCGAACACCGCCCAGTCGCCGGTCGAACGGGCATCATTGGCCTCAACCTCGATGCGCCGCACGATACCGTCCGGACCCGGCGCGGTCGACACCTGGAAATTCTCGCCCTGGTTCCGGTAGATCTCGACGGCGCCGGAAAGGTCGAGCGCGACGTCGTCGCGGGCGATCTTGATCGGCTCCACGGCGAAGGCCGACGATGCCGCCCACAGCGTCAGGAGTGTCGCGAGGACAAAGGCGAACAGCGACCCGTTTCGCAGGAAATTCGTCAAAAATCAGTCCTTCGTTCCAACGCCCGGCGGATCGTCCGCGATCCGGGCGTAGAGGTAGTGGTCCTGCCAGATGCCGTTGATCCTGAGGTAGGATCGCAGCAGTCCTTCGCGCCGAAATCCGGCTTTTTCAAGCACGCGGATCGACCTGATGTTGTCGGGAATACAGGCCGCTTCGATCCGGTGCAACCTCAGCGTATCGAAGGCGAAGCGGGCCACCACCTTGACCGCGTCGGTCATCAGGCCGCGGCCGCCGAAGCGCTCGCCGATCCAGTAGCCGACATGGCCGCTTTGCGAGACGCCATGGCGTATGTTGCCGAGCGTGATGCCGCCGGCAAGCTTGCCGCTGCTCTTCTCGAAGATGAAGAAGGCGATCGCGGTTCCTTGCGCATAATCTTCGCGGTAGCGGCTGATGCGCAGCCGCCATGCGTTGCGGTCGAGTTCATCGGGAGTCCAGCGTGGCTCCCAGGGTTCGAGGAAGGCGCGGCTTTCGCCACGCACCACCGCCCACTCGCGGTAGTCGTTGGTGAACGGCACGCGCAGCGTGACGCGGTCGCCTTTCAGCGCCGGCAGGTCGCGGCGAAAGAAAGGGAGCGCGAACACGACGCTTCGAGGGGCTTAGACGGCGAGCTTACGGGCCGCGGTCTGCGTGCCTGCGAGCGATTCGAGGATCGCCTCGTATGGCGCCAGTGTGCCCACAGGCCCGACAGCGGTAAGCGTCGGCTTGGTCGAGAACAAACGCGACGATAGATCGGTCAGCCGCTCGACCGTCAGCGCCGACAGCCGTTCCATCAGTTCCTCCTTGGCGATCGGCCGGCCGAACAGGAGCAGTTGCCGTGCGATCTGCGAAGCGCGGCTGGCCGGGCTTTCGGCTGACATGATCAGTCCGGCGCGATATTGGGCGCGCGCCCGGTCGAGTTCTTCCTGCAGGATTTTCTCGCCGGCCTTCTGCAGTTCGTCGATAATGACAGGCACCAGTTCGGCGATGTCGCTCTGGCCGGTCGCGGCATGGACGCCGAAGACGCCGGTGTCGGAAAAGCCCCAATGGAAGGCATAGACCGAATAACACAGGCCGCGCTTCTCGCGGACCTCCTGGAACAGGCGCGACGACATGCCACCGCCGAGGATCATCGAGAGCACCTGCGAGGCATAGAAGTCGCGCACATGATAGGCCCGGCCTTCGAACCCCAGCACGATCTGCGCGTCCATCAGGTCGCGGTCCTCGCGAAAATCGCCGCCGACATATTGCGCATATTGCGGGATGGTGCTGTCGGCCTTGCTGCGGAAGCCGCCGAGCTGCTTTTCGACCTCGCGCACGAAATTGTCATGCTTGATGTCGCCGGCGGCGACAATCACCATGCGCTCGGCGCCATATTGCCGCTCGATGAAGTCGTGGAGTTGCTTGGAGGTGAAGGATTTGACCGTTTCGGGCGTGCCGAGAATGGAGCGTCCAATCGTCTGATGGCGATAGGCGGTTTCCGTGAAGCGGTCGAAGACGATGTCGTCGGGGGTGTCGTGCGCGGCGCCGATCTCCTGCAGGATCACATGCTGTTCGCGCTCGAGTTCCTGCGGGTCGAATTCGGACTCCTGCAGGATGTCGGCAAGAATGTCGACGGCCAGCGGCACGTCGTCGGAGAGCACCCTGGCATAGTAGGAAGTGGTTTCGACGCTGGTGGCGGCGTTGATCTCGCCGCCAACGTCCTCGATCTCCGAGGCGATTTCGAAGGCGCTCCGCCTTTTCGTGCCCTTGAACGCCATGTGCTCGAGCAGATGGGCCATGCCATGCTCGTCCTCACGTTCATTGCGGGCACCCGACTTGACCCAGGCACCAAGGGCAACCGATTCGATGCTTTGAAGGGTTTCGGTGGCGACTGTCAGGCCGTTCGACAGACGGCTTACCTCAACACCCATATGGCTAGTACTCCTTAACGCGCCGCCCGCGCGCGGCGGCCGACATAATCTTCCACCATTTTCAGGTCGGAGGGAAGTACCGTGTATTTTTCCTCCGATGTCATCAACCCACCTAGCCATGCGGGCAGTGCGGGCGACACGCCGCTGGCGGCTTCGACGGCGGCCGGGAATTTTGCCGGGTGTGCGGTACCCAGCACCACCATCGGGACGGCGCCTGACGCCTTGCCCGCAGCGACATGTACAGCTGCCGCGGTGTGCGGATCGAGCAGATAGTTGCTGGCCGCGAGCGTCGAGCGGATGGTGGCGGCGACCTCGTCCATATCAGCCCGGCCGGCGTCGAATTCCGACCGCATCCCGGCGATTTGCTGGGGTTCGATGGTGAAAGCGCCGGACTGCTTCAGACCGTCCATGTAGCGCCGCACGGTCGCCGCGTCACGGCTGGAGGCCTCGAACAGCAGGCGTTCGAAATTGGACGACACCTGGATATCCATCGACGGCGACGTGGTCGCAAAGACGCCCTTGGTGCGGTATTCGCCGGTCGAAAAGGTGCGCGCCAGAATGTCGTTGTCGTTGGTGGCGATGACCAGCCGCTCGATCGGCAAGCCCATCTTCTTGGCGGCGTAGCCGGCGAAGATATCGCCGAAATTGCCGGTCGGCACGGTGAAGGAGACCGGCCTGTCCGGCGCGCCGAGCGACAGCGCCGAGGAGAAATAATAGACGATCTGGGCCATGATCCGGGCCCAGTTGATCGAATTGACGCCCGAAAGCGCAACCCGGTCGCGGAAGCCGTGATCGTTGAACATGTCCTTGAGCAGTCCCTGGCAATCGTCGAAATTGCCTTCGATCGCCAGCGCATGGACGTTTGCAGCCGTCGACGTCGTCATCTGCCGCTGCTGCACCGGCGAGACGCGGCCGTGCGGGAAAAGGATGAAGATGTCGGTCCGGCTGCGACCGGCAAAGGCATCGATGGCCGCCCCGCCGGTATCGCCCGAGGTGGCGC
>NZ_RZQY01000287.1:0-7233 GCF_003998575.1 Mesorhizobium sp. M7A.F.Ca.CA.001.10.2.1
GACTTGGCCTTCTGCGGCGACAGTGTCTGGCCCGAGGTCAGCATCTGCAGCGCCTGCTGCTGATCGGTCAGCCGCGGCACGCGCTGGGTGCCGCCGGCGCCCGGGAAGATGCCGATCTTCACCTCGGGAAGTGCCATCTTCACCTTGTCGCTATCGGCGGCGACACGGCCGTGGCAGGCGAGCGACAATTCGAAGGCGCCGCCCATGCAGGTGCCGTTGATCGCCGACACCCACGGCTTTCCGCAAGTTTCCAGCTTGCGGAACAGGCCGGTCATCATGCCGGCATTGTCGAACAGCGCCTTGGTCGCCCTTTCGGCGTCCTTGCCCTTTTCCGCGGCGAAGGTCGTCAGCATCTTCTGCAACAGGGTAATGTCGGCACCGCCGGAGAAGGTGTCCTTGCCGGAGGTGATCACGGCGCCCTTGATGGCGGCGTCACCAGCCACCTTGTCGACAATGGCGTTCAATTCTCGCATCGCCTCTTCGGTGAAAACGTTCATCGAGCGGCCAGGCATGTCCCAGGTGACCAGCGCAATGCCGTCGGCGTCGATGTCGAGGGTGAAATTGGTGTAGCTCATCGTTTCTCTCCCCGTCAGACGCGTTCGATGATGGTTGCGGTTCCCATGCCGGCGCCGATGCACAGCGTCACCAGAGCCGTGTTGAGATCGCGGCGCTCGAGTTCGTCCAGCACCGTGCCGAAGATCATCGCGCCGGTGGCGCCGAGCGGATGACCCATGGCGATAGCGCCGCCATTGACGTTGATCCTGTCGTGATCGATGTCGAACGCCTGCATGTAGCGCAGCACCACCGAAGCGAAGGCTTCGTTGAGCTCGAACAGGTCGATGTCCGAGAGCTTCATCTTGGCGCGCTTCAACAGCTTCTCGGTGACGTCGACCGGGCCGGTCAGCATCAGCACCGGCTCGGAGCCGATGTTGGCGAAGGTACGAATGCGCGCGCGCGGCTTCAGCCCCATCGCCTTGCCGGCTTTCTTCGAACCGAGCAGCACGGCGGCGGCGCCGTCGACGATGCCGGACGAATTGCCGGCATGATGGACGTGATTGACCTCTTCCACCTCGGGATGCTTCTGCACGGCGACGGCATCGAAGCCGCCCATTTCGCCTGGCATGACGAAGGACGGGTTGAGCGAGGCCAGCGACTGCATGTCGGTCGACGGGCGCATATGTTCGTCATGGTCGAGGATGGTCAGGCCGTTCTGGTCCTTGATCGGGACGACGGAATTCTTGAAGCGGCCATCGGCCCAGGATTTGGCGGCGCGCTTCTGGCTCTCGACCGCATAGGCGTCGACGTCGTCTCTGCTGAAGCCGTATTTGGTGGCGATCAGGTCGGCCGAGATGCCTTGCGGCACGAACCAGCCGGGCAGGCCGACCGAAGGATCCATGAACCAGGCGCCGCCCGAGGCGCCCATGCCGACACGCGACATCGATTCGACGCCGCCGGCAATGACGATCTCATCGGCGCCCTGGGCGATCTTGGCGGCGCCGAAATTGATGGCGTCGAGCCCGGAAGCGCAGAAGCGTGAGATCTGCATGCCGGGCGCCTTGGTGTCGTAGCCGGCCTCGAAGGCGGCGGCGCGCGGAATGACCGAACCGGCTTCGCCGACCGGATCGACGCAGCCGAAGATGATGTCATCGACAGTGCCGGTGTCGAGCCCATTGCGATCGCGCAGCGCCTCAAGCGTCTTGGCGGCAAGCCGCACCGCCGGCACCTCGTGCAGCGATCCGTCCTTCTTGCCCTTGCCGCGCGGTGTGCGCACGGCGTCATAGACATAAGCTTCAGCCATTTGCTTGCTCCTTAGGTTTGCCTGATGTCGCTCTCAGAGAGAGCGGCCGATCAGCAATTTCATGATCTCGTTGGTGCCGCCGTAGATGCGCTGGACGCGGGCGTCGCGGAACATGCGGGCGATCGGGTATTCATTCATGTAGCCATAGCCGCCATGCAGTTGAAGGCATTCGTCGACGACTTTTCCCTGCAGGTCGCTGAGCCAGTACTTGGCCATCGACGCGGTCACAGGATCGAGGCCGCCGGCGATGTGGCGGGTGACGCAATCATTGTAGAAGACGCGGCCGACGGTGGCCTCGGTCTTGAGTTCGGCCAGCTTGAACTGGGTGTTCTGGAAATCGATGATCGCCTTGCCGAACGCCTTGCGTTCCTTGACATAATCAATGGTCAGCGCCAGCGCCCGCTCGATCATGGCAATGGCGCCGGTGCCGATCTGCAGCCGCTCCTGCGGCAATTGCTGCATCAGCTGGACGAAGCCCTGCCCTTCCTCATGGCCGAGCAGGTTGGAGGTCGGCACGCGCATGTCGTTGAAGAACAGCTCCGACGTGTCGTTGGCCTTGAGCCCGATCTTGTCGAGGTTACGGCCGCGCTGAAAACCTTCGACCTCGTCGGTCTCGACGACGATCAGCGAGGTGCCCTTGGCACCCTTCTCCGGATCGGTCTTGGTGACGACGATGATGAAGTTCGCAAGCTGGCCGTTGGTGATGAAGGTCTTGGAGCCGTTGATCTTGTACTGATTGCCATCCTTCTGCGCCCGCGTCTTGACGCCCTGCAGGTCGGAGCCGGCGCCCGGCTCGGTCATGGCGATGGCGCCGATCAGCTCGCCGGTCGCCAGTTTCGGCAGCCATTTCTTCTTCTGCTCCTCGGAGCCATAGTGGAGGATGTAAGGGGCGACGATCGAATTGTGCAGGCCGATGCCGAAACCGTCGACGCCGACATGGCCGATGGCCTCGATGATGGCGCTCTCATGCGCGAAGGTGCCGCCGGAGCCGCCATATTCCTCCGGCATAGAGGCGCAGAGCAGGCCGGCGGAACCTGCCTTCAGCCAGCTCTCACGATCGACCATCTCGTTCTTCTCGAACTCGTCGTAGCGCGGCGCGATCTCCTCCGACATGAAGCGATGCGCCATGTCGTAGAGCATGCCGACCTCGTCCGCCGCCCAAGCGGGCTTCGGAAGGCCAAGGATTTCAGCTGGGTTGGTCATGCTGGTATGATACTCCTCCCGACATGCATCATCGAAACTGAGGCCGGCGCACTGCCGCAGCGACCCCTCCCGACCCTTCGGGCCACCCTCCCCTCAAGGGGGAGGAGGACGCCGATCATCTTTAGAACGCTTCCGCCGGCAGTGCCATCAATGTGTCGGCGCCGCTCGAAATGCGGGCGAGATGCGCCGACGTCTCCGGCATGATCCGCTCCATGAAGAAGCGCCCCGTCACGACCTTGTTGTCGTAAAAAGATTGCGCGCCATTGGCGTCCGTCTTGCCAAGTGCCACCTTGGCCATCTGCGCCCACATATAGCCCAGAGCGACCAAGCCGAAGAGATGCATGTAGTCGGTCGAGGCGGCACCGGCATTGTCGGGCTTGGCCATGCCGTTCTGCACCAGCCACATGGTGGCGGCCTGCAAATCGTTGAGACCTTTCTTCAGCGCCTTGGTGAATGGCGCCATCTTCTCGTCGGAGCGGTTCTCCTCGCAGAACTCACCGACCTCCTTGAAGAAGGCCTGCACGGCGCGGCCGCCATTCAGGCCGAGTTTACGGCCGACGAGGTCGAGCGCCTGGATGCCGTTGGCGCCTTCATAGATCATGGCGATGCGGGCATCGCGCACGAACTGGCTCATGCCGTGCTCTTCGATATAACCGTGACCGCCGAACACCTGCTGCGCCATGACGGCGTGGTCGAAGCCCTTGTCCGTGAGCACGCCCTTGACCACCGGTGTCATCAGGCCGGTGTAATCGTCGGCGGCCTGGCGGTCCTTGTCGTCGCCGGAGCGGTGGGCAATGTCGGACTTGATCGCCGTCCACAGCGCCAGCGCGCGGCCGGCCTCGTTGAAGGCCTTCATGGTCATCAGGCTGCGGCGGATATCGGGATGGACGATGATCGGGTCGGCCTTCTTGTCCGGCGCCTTCGGCCCCGACAATGAGCGGCCCTGCAAACGGTCCTTGGCGTAGCCGACAGCGTTCTGATAGGCGATCTCCGACAGCGACAGCCCCTGCAGGCCCACACCAAGGCGCGCCTCGTTCATCATCGTGAACATCGCCTTCAGGCCGCCATTGGCCTCGCCGAGCAGCGTGCCCTCAGCCTCGTCATAGTTCATGACGCAGGTCGAATTGCCATGGATGCCCATCTTCTCCTCGATCGAGCCGCAGGAGACGGTGTTCCTGGTGCCCGGATTGCCCGATGCGTCGAGCTTGAGCTTCGGCACGATGAACAGAGAGATGCCCTTGACGCCTTCCGGCGCACCCTCGATGCGGGCCAGTACCAGATGGACGATGTTGTCCGACATGTCGTGTTCGCCGGCCGAGATGAAGATCTTCTGGCCTGAAATTTTATAGGTGCCATCGCCGTTCGGCACCGCCTTGGTCCGCAACAGGCCCAGATCCGTGCCGCAATGCGGCTCGGTCAGGTTCATGGTGCCGGTCCAGGCACCCTCGATCATCCTCGGCAACCATGTTGACTTCTGCTCGTCGGTGCCGTGGGTGATGATCGCGGCGATCGCGCCTTGCGTCAGGCCCGGATACATCATCAAGGACATATTGGCCGAGACCATATATTCGGCGACGGCGGTATGCACGGCATAGGGCAGGCCCTGGCCGCCGAACTCGACTGGTGCGGCCAACCCCATCCAGCCGCCTTCGCGATACTGGTCGAACGCCTCCTTGAAGCCTTTCGGCGTGGTCACCGAGCCATCGTCGTGACGCACACAGCCTTCCATGTCGCCGACACGGTTCAGCGGATGCATGACGTTTTCGGCGAGCTTGGCGCCTTCGGCCAGGATCGCCTCGAGCACATCGGGCGTGGCGTCGGCAAATCCGGGAAGGTTCGAATAACGCTGATAACCCAGAACCTCGTTGAGCACGAACAGCGTATCCTGGACCGGAGCCCTGTATGTCGGCATGCTTTTTCTCCACCCTGCAAACCCGGTCCGAATGCCCCGAAGACAAGCCAGGGGCGGCATGCGGACCCATATTGGGAGCGGGATAGCAAAAATTGACGTTTGCGTAAACGTCAATTTTTTCGATGCGACAAGATTCCCCGCCCACTGGAGCAATGAGCGTAGCGGCGCGACGATGCGCAAGCCAGCGCCGAAAGGCCATGAGAGTGGGCCAGGACAACGAAAAGCCGCGTGGCAGGCCACGCGGCTCGACAGAACTCAGACAATCAGCAGACGACTTGGTCTGCCGCAAATCCGAACGGATTTGTTTTAGCTGGCGGCGCTCGCCTGCGGCGCCGAACGCTCGCTCAGCATCTGGCGCACCGCCGACATCGAGCCGCTCAGCTCGTTGATGGCGTCGTCGATCAGCGCCCTTTGCTTCTGCAGGCGGGCAAGCTGCTTTTCCGACTTGTCCAGCGCGAGCTTGAGCTGCTTGGTGTTTGAACCGGTCGGATCGTAGAGATCCATCATCTGCTTGACGTCACGCAGCGAGAACCCGACCTTGCGGCCAAGCAGGATCAGCTTGAGGCGGGCCTTGTCGCGGCGCGTGTAGAGACGGGTCGACCCGTCACGCTGCGGGTTGAGCAGGCCTTTGTCTTCGTAGAAACGCAGCGTGCGCAGCGTCACTCCATATTTTTTCGCCATCTCGCCGATGCGGACGAGGTCCTCGCCGGTTTCGGCAGATATATTGGTATTGGCCGCGGTCTCGCCGGCCGAGATAAGCTTCATGGTCACTGGCTTTCCCCGTCTGGTGGCGTCGCGGTCTCGGACCATGCGTCGCCTGACTGGAAGCGGGGGCCTGCTTCCAGTCGTGGTTTCAACAAACAAATCGCAAACATGCGCTCAATGCGCCTTTTACGTTTACGTCAATTCTATACCGATTGCCGCATGATGACGCAAGGGCGTTCTGCGCGCCGCCCTTTATGCCGCACCGTCAGGCCGGCAGCCGGCATCCTTTCAATTTCTTAAGTTTGGTTAACGCGTTGTTTACCACGTTGGGGGAAATGTGGGCGCGTCGGCTACCCGTGTTTATCCTGTATCGAATTTTTCACGGTTTTTCGGAGCGCGGGCGAGAGCCCGGGAAGCTCGTCTTCCGCCGCGGCATCGCCGCCGGTCGCCTTCGTTCCGATAGGGACCTGGGGGAACTGGCCGCGAGCCAGCCATTCTGAAAGACGGACGCACCGATGAACAGCAAGCGGTCCTATCTCGACACACTCAATGCCGGCAGGCAGCGCAGGCCGCAGACCACGCTCGAGCAGTTGAACCAGTCGCTGGAGACACTGGAGCAGCGGCTGGAGCGGACGCGCGAGGATCCGGTGGCACGTCCCGAACTCCGCCAACCCGATCCACGCCAATATGGTGCCGATGCGCGCTATCCCGCGGCCCGGCCCGCTGGCCAGCAGCGCTGGTACGAGGACCCGCAGCCCGCGTCGCGACCGAAGAGCCCGATTCAGGGAGCCGCCGCTTTCGAGCAGAACTATCAGGCCATTGCCCGCGACATTGATCGCGTGCGCGGCCAGGAGGACGGCGTTGCCATGGTCGGCAAGATCGCCGGCGAATTGCGCGGCATGCGCGAGGAATTGCGCCACCAGATGACCGCAGGCCTGCAGCGGGAATTCGAAGCGCTGCGCAAGGACATCGAGCGGGCTTTCCAGTCAGGGGCAAGGCCCGGTGCTTCGGCCAAGGGCAGTGCTGAACTCGGCCTTGAGTTCGAGCGGCTTTCGGGCGCCATCCAGACACTGGCCGAGAAGAGCGACGACAGAAGCGTCAACATGCTGCGGCTCGAACTCGAACAGGTCAAAGCCGCACTCGAAACGCTGGCACGCGAAGAGAGCGTGCAGAAGGTCGACCGCCGCTGGGACGATTTCGATCGCCGGTGGACGGCGTTCGAAGACCGCGTCGACGCCGACCAGCGCAAGCGCTCGGACGACCCGGGCCTGTCTGCTCTGACCGCCCGGCTGGAGCAGATCAGCAATGCCGTCAACAATTTGCCGGAATCGTTGTCGCTGCGCTCGTTGGAGGAGAAGGTGCGCACGCTTGCCGGTGCCGTCGACCATTTGGCCAGCCAGCAGGACAATCGCGGCAGCGACACGCTTGGCATGATCGACGAGCGGCTGGACGAGATTTCCCGCGCCATCGTCGCATCCACGGTCGCCGCGCAAGCCAATTCATTCGACCACGAGGCTTTCGAGCGCATCGAGAGGCGGATCGACTCACTTGCCAGCCAGATCGAGGAAGTGGCGCAGGATCGTCCAGGCAACGCGGTCATGGACCGGTTAAGCAC
>NZ_RZQY01000288.1:0-7198 GCF_003998575.1 Mesorhizobium sp. M7A.F.Ca.CA.001.10.2.1
GCGCGAGATCGGCGCGGTCGACATCCTTCACGGCGACAGCCGATTCCGCCAGCAGCGTGCAGCCGGCCGGAACGATGTCGGCGAAGCCGCCGAACACCACATAGCGTTCTTCGCCGCCCGCCGCGGTCTTCACGGTGACGACGCCCGGCTTGATCGTGGTCATGACCGGGGCGTGATGCGCCATGACGGTCATCTCGCCTTCGGCGCCCGGAATGACGACGGATTCGACCTGCTCAGAAACCAGCAGGCGTTCCGGCGAGACCAGTTCGAACTTGAAAGCTTCAGCCATGATCAATTTAGTGAGTAGGGAATAGGAACTAGTCAGTAGTAAGTGGCCCTAACCGGCCCACATCACGCAGCTGCTATTCCCTACTCACTACTGACTACTCCCTATTCCCTGAATTATGCCGCTTCAGCCGCGAGGCGCTGTGCCTTCTCGACTGCTTCCTCGATGCCGCCGACCATGTAGAAGGCGGCTTCCGGCAGGTGATCGTAGTCGCCGTTGCAGAGGCCCTTGAAGCCCTTGATGGTGTCGGCGAGGTCGACCAGCTTGCCCGGCGCGCCGGTGAACACTTCGGCGACGAAGAACGGCTGCGACAGGAAGCGCTCGATCTTGCGGGCGCGGGCCACGGTCTGCTTGTCCTCTTCCGACAGCTCGTCCATGCCCAGAATGGCGATGATGTCCTGCAGCGACTTGTAGCGCTGGAGGATCGACTGCACCTGGCGGGCGACGCCATAGTGTTCGTCGCCGACGACCAGCGGGTCGAGCATGCGCGAGGTCGAATCCAGCGGATCGACCGCCGGATAAATGCCCTTTTCGGCGATGGCGCGGTTCAACGTCGTGGTCGCGTCAAGGTGGGCGAACGAGGTCGCCGGCGCCGGATCAGTCAGATCGTCGGCGGGCACGTAGATGGCTTGCACGGACGTGATCGAGCCCTTGGTGGTGGTGGTGATACGTTCCTGCAGCGCGCCCATGTCGGTGGCGAGCGTCGGCTGATAGCCCACGGCCGAAGGAATACGGCCGAGCAGAGCCGACACTTCCGAACCAGCCTGCGTGAAGCGGAAGATGTTGTCGACGAAGAACAGCACGTCCTGGCCCTGGTCGCGGAAGTATTCCGCAACCGTCAGGCCGGTCAGGCCGACGCGGGCGCGCGCGCCCGGCGGCTCGTTCATCTGGCCATAGACGAGTGCGGCCTTGGAGCCTTCGCCGCCGCCCTTCTTGTTGACGCCGGATTCGATGAACTCGTGATACAGATCGTTGCCTTCGCGGGTGCGCTCGCCGACGCCGGCGAACACCGAATAGCCGCCATGCGCCTTGGCGATGTTGTTGATCAGTTCCTGGATCAGCACGGTCTTGCCGACGCCGGCGCCGCCGAACAGGCCGATCTTGCCGCCCTTGGCGTAGGGGGCCAAGAGGTCGAGCACCTTGATGCCCGTGATCAGGATCTGTGCTTCCGTCGACTGCTCGACATAGGTGGGAGCCGGCTGGTGGATGGAGCGCATTTCGGTCGCGTCGACCGGGCCTTCTTCGTCGACCGGCTCGCCGATGACGTTGATGATGCGGCCGAGCATGCCCGGGCCGACCGGCACGGTGATCGGCGCGCCGGTGTCACGCACTTCCTGGCCGCGAACCAGACCTTCGGTCGAGTCCATGGCGATGCAGCGCACGGTGTTTTCACCCAGATGCTGGGCAACTTCGAGCACCAGGCGGTTGCCGACATTGGTCGTCTCGAGCGCGTTCAGGATCGCCGGCAGGTGATCGCCGAACTGCACGTCGACAACGGCGCCGATGACCTGGCGAACCTTGCCGACAACGCCGGTTGCCTTGCTGGCCACTGCCGATGTCTTGGCAGCGGCGGCCTTCGCCGGTGCTGCCGCCTTGGCCGGGGCGGCCTTCGCGGCTGCTACTGGAGCCTTTGCCGCCGCCTTCGCGGGGGCTGCGGTTTTCGCGGCTGCGGCCTTGGGGGCTGCCTTCTGGGGGGTCGCTGCTTTCGCCATCGTCTTTACCCTTTTTCGTCCTTTGTTTCTCACGCGGTCCAGTCGCGGGTCGATGACCCGCGAACCACGCCTAGAGCGCCTCGGCGCCCGAAATGATTTCGATCAGTTCCTTGGTGATCTGCGCCTGCCGCTGGCGATTGTAGGTGATCGACAGCTTGTTGATCATGTCGCCGGCGTTGCGCGTCGCATTGTCCATGGCGCTCATCTTGGCGCCCATTTCGCCGGCCACGTTTTCGAGCAGCGCCCGGAAAACCTGCACGGAGATGTTGCGCGGAATGAGGTCGGAGAGGATTTCGCCCGGCTCCGGCTCATATTCGTAGACGGCGTTGCCGCCATCAATCGCCTCGGCAGGAGCCGAAGCAATGCCGGCCGGAATGATCTGCTGCGCGGTCGGGATCTGGCTGATCACCGACTTGAACTGCGAATAGAACAGCGTGCAGATGTCGAAGCCGCCTTCGTTGAAGAGGTGGATGACCTTCTTGGCGATGGCATCGGCATTGACGAAGCCGAGTGTCTTGACCTCGCGCAGGTCGACTCGGTCGATGATCATCGACGCGTAGTCGCGGCGCAGGATGTCGAAACCCTTCTTGCCGACGCAGATGATCTTGACCTGCTTGCCGTCGGCCAAAAGCTTGCGGATATGGTCGCGGGCAAGGCGGGCGATCTGCGAATTGAAGCCGCCGCACAGGCCGCGCTCGGCGGTGCAGACGACGAGCAGATGCACGTCATCCTTGCCGGTGCCGGTCATCAGCGCCGGGGCATCGCCGCCGCCGCCGATTGCCTGGGTTATGTTGGCCAGCACGGAACCCATGCGCTCCGAATAGGGGCGCGCCGCTTCCGCAGCCTCTTGCGCACGGCGCAGCTTCGCCGCGGCGACCATCTGCATCGCCTTGGTGATCTTCTGCGTCGCCTTGACCGAGGCGATACGGTTACGAAGGTCTTTTAATGAAGGCATGCTTCAAACCTGATCCCGTCTTGCAATTCGCTCAGGCGAAGGTCTTGGCGAAAGCGTCGATCTCGGCCTTCAGCTTGGCGCGCAGATCGTCCGACAGCGCCTTTTCCTTGCGGATGGCTTCGAGGACGTCCTTGCCGGCCGAACGCATGTGGCTGAGCAGGCCATGCTCGAACTTGCCGACCTGGTTGACCGGCAGCTTGTCGAGATAGCCGTTGACGCCGGCGAAGATCACCGCGACCTGCTCTTCCGTCTTCAGCGGCGAGAACTGCGGCTGCTTCAGGAGTTCGGTGAGGCGCGATCCGCGGTTGAGCAGGCGCTGGGTGGCGGCATCGAGATCCGAGCCGAACTGCGCGAAGGCCGCCATTTCGCGGTACTGCGCAAGCTCGCCCTTGATCGAACCGGCAACCTGCTTCATCGCCTTGATCTGCGCGGCCGAACCGACGCGGCTGACCGACAGACCGACGTTCACCGCAGGACGAATGCCCTGGAAGAACAGGTTGGTCTCGAGGAAGATCTGGCCGTCGGTGATCGAGATCACGTTGGTCGGGATATAGGCCGACACGTCGTTGGCCTGCGTTTCGATGATCGGCAGCGCGGTCAGCGAACCACCGCCCAGATCGTCGTTGAGCTTGGCCGCGCGCTCGAGCAGGCGCGAGTGCAGGTAGAAGACGTCGCCCGGATAGGCTTCGCGGCCCGGCGGGCGACGCAGCAGCAGCGACATCTGGCGATAGGCGACGGCCTGCTTCGACAGATCGTCGTAGCTGATCAGCGCGTGCATGCCATTGTCGCGGAAATATTCGCCCATGGTGGCGCCGGCGAACGGCGCCAGGAACTGCATCGGTGCCGGATCGGAAGCGGTGGCGGCGACGATGATCGAATATTCGAGCGCGCCGCGCTCTTCCAGCACCTTGACGAACTGCGCGACGGTCGAGCGCTTCTGGCCGACGGCGACGTAGACGCAGTAGAGCTTTTCCTTCTCGGGGCCGTTGTCGTGCACCGACTTCTGGTTGAGCATCGTGTCGAGGATGATGGCGGTCTTGCCGGTCTGGCGATCGCCGATGACCAGCTCGCGCTGGCCGCGGCCGACCGGGATCAGCGCATCGATGGCCTTGAGGCCGGTCGACATCGGCTCGTTCACCGACTTGCGCGGAATGATGCCGGGCGCCTTGACGTCGACGCGCTTGCGCTCGACCGCCTTGATCGGACCCTTGCCGTCGATCGGATTACCGAGCGCGTCGACGACGCGGCCGAGCAGGCCTGGGCCGACGGGGACGTCGACGATGGCGCCAGTGCGCTTGACGATGTCGCCTTCCTTGATGTCGCGGTCGGCGCCGAAGATGACGACGCCGACATTGTCGGCTTCGAGGTTGAGCGCCATGCCGCGGATGCCGCCGGGGAATTCGACCATTTCGCCGGC
This sequence comes from Mesorhizobium sp. M7A.F.Ca.CA.001.10.2.1, assembly GCF_003998575.1. NCBI lineage: Bacteria > Pseudomonadati > Pseudomonadota > Alphaproteobacteria > Hyphomicrobiales > Phyllobacteriaceae > Mesorhizobium > Mesorhizobium sp. M7A.F.Ca.CA.001.10.2.1. The sequence continues at coordinate 4,371 of NZ_RZQY01000288.1, forward strand.
CTGGACATTGTCGAGGCCGTAGACGCGGGCGATACCGTCACCGACGGACAACACCTGTCCGACTTCGGAGACCTCGGCCTCCTTGCCGAAATTCTTGATCTGGTCTTTCAGAATTGCGGAAATTTCCGCGGCGCGGATGTCCATCAGCCGACCTCTTTCAGTGCAAGCTTGAGCGAATTGAGTTTGGTTTTGAGCGACGTATCGATCTGGCGCGAGCCCATCTTGACCACCAGCCCGCCGAGCAGCGACGGATCGACGGTGACGGAGATAGCCACGTCCTTGCCGGCAACGCTCTTCAGCGCCGCCTTGAGTTCGGTCTGCTGGGCAGCCGTCAGTTCGTGAGCCGACGTCACTTCAGCAGCGGTCTCGCCACGATGTTCGGCTGATATCTGGCGGAACGCCCTGATCATGCCGGGAATGGCGAACAGCCGGCGGTTACGGGCGACGACGCGCAGGAAATTGCCGGTGAGGCCGGCAATCCCGGCCTTGTCGGCGATTGCCGCGATGGCCTTCGCCTGGTCCTCGCTGGAGAACACCGGGCTGTTGATCAGCCGGGTGAGATCAGCGCTGCCCGCGAGCATGGCTTCGAAGCTGTTGAGGTCAGCTTCGACCTTGGCCACGGAATTTGCCTGCAGGGCGAGTTCGAACAGCGAACCCGCATAGCGTTCTGCGACACCTGAGATTGGCGATGACGATTGAGCCACGGACCGTCTTTTCTCTTGTCTGACAGGCCGTAGATTGTTGGCGCGAGCAAAAACTCTGGCTAAATCTTTGACCTTACTGCATTTTTTCAAGCACGGAGACGCGGCTTCCGCTATCCCCGGCCGAAAGTCGATTGCCGTCTAGCACAGGCATTTTAAGACCGCAATGCGTCGTTCCGCATGGTTTTCAGGCACTATTGTCGCATCCGGCGAAAGTCACCCGTCTTCCATCGCGGAATACCCAACGATTCAAGGCAGAAAGCCGAAGGCAAAGGCGAGCGGCAACGCCGCCAGCACCAATTCCACCACAATGGAAACCCAATTGAAAGGCGTGTTGGCGCCATCCGACATCATCGACAGCAGCCGGCCGAAGGCGGTGAACAGCCAGGAGAAGCCAAGCGCCATGTAGATCAGCGGCTGCGCCAGCAGGATACAGCACAGGCCGACGCCGAGATAGAAGCCCGACATCCTGCCGCGCCCCTCGGCGATCGCCGCAGCCTTCTCTGGTTTGACCTGCAAGCGCAGGGCATGGAAGGCGAGGCCAGGGGCCAGAAAAAACAAAAGACCGAGCAGCACGGTGACGACGGCGCTCGACCAGGCCAGCCATTCGCCCTGGCTCGTCGGCCATGGAAGCGCAAAATCCATCTTGTCCCCTCGAAATGCCTGTTTTGAAATTCCGGGCATTCTAGCGGAGGAAAAGAAGCGCGCCAGATGGATCCACGCACTTTAGGCGGCGCGCATCAACCGAGCGCGAATTCCACAGCCGCCTCGGCATGGATGCGCGTCGTGTCGAAGACCGGGATGTCGAAATCCTGCTCGCCTATGAGCATGGTGATCTCGGTGCAGCCCATGATGACGCTGTCGGCCGCCTCTTCGCGGCGCAGGCGCTCGGTCTCGGCGATATAGGCCGCCTTTGAAGTCTCCTTGACGATGCCCTGGCACAACTCGTCGTAGATGACGCGATGGACCATGTCGCGCCCGGCACTATCGGGTACGACAGGGTTCAAGCCAAATCTGTCGGCGAGCCGGCCCTTGTAGAAATCCTGCTCCATGGTGAAGCGCGTCGCCAGCAGTGCCGGACGCTGCATGCCGGCGCGCTTGACCGCCACCGCGGTGGCATCGGCGATGTGGATCAGCGGGATCGACACCGACGCCTGCACTTGGTCGGCCAGTCTGTGCATGGTGTTGGTGCACAAAAGCAGACCCTCCGCGCCGCCGGCCTCGAGCTTGCGTGCGGCTTCGACGAGAAGCACACCGGCGCCATCCCAGTCGCCATGATGCTGCCGCTCGGCGATTTCGGCGAAGTCGAATGACCAGAGCAGAAGCCTGGCCGAATGCAAGCCGCCCAGCCGCTCGCGCACGATCTCGTTGAGCAGCCGATAGTAGATGGCCGTCGATTCCCAGCTCATGCCGCCCAGAAGGCCAAGGGTTTTCATTGCGCGAGCTGTTCCTTTTCCTAGGCGATCCTCGATACTATAAACACATGAGACCACAAGGAGGTCGCAGTGAAAACCGTTCAGCTTCAGCAGGCCAAGGCGACACTCTCGGCAATTGTGGAGGCCGCGGGAAATGGCGAGCCAACCATCATCACAGAAAACGGCAGGCCGGCTGCCATGATCGTCCCGGACGATGAAGGGCGAAAGCTCTATCCGCAAGACAGTCGGAGAAATTTGGCTGATTGGTTACTCGGTATCCCGGCGGCATCGAATTTGAGCGAAACGAATCGCCGTCACGAGATGCCGAGTTTTGAGCCGCCCGACGTACCTATTTGAATCCACCTACCAAGCGCCCGGCAACTACAAAAAACTCTGCGGATCGATATCCACCTGCACCCTGACCGAGCCGCGCTGCTTCGGCCCATTGGCAAGCATCGCGCGAATAAAACCTTGCATGTCGGCGCGCCGTTCGCCCTGGATCAGCAGACGGAAGCGGTGGCGGCCGCCGAGCAGGGACAACGGCGCCTCGGCTGGACCCAGCACGAACAGATCTGACGCCTCGGGCGCGGCGCGGCGCAGGCCGCGTGCATGGCCCTCGGCTTCCGCCCGCGTCACCGCACTGACGATGACGCCGGCGAGCCCACCGCAGGGCGGCAGTGCGGCCCGCTCGCGCTCGGCGATCCCACGTTCG
>NZ_RZQY01000289.1:0-7191 GCF_003998575.1 Mesorhizobium sp. M7A.F.Ca.CA.001.10.2.1
TTCCTGCACGCCGGACCTTCTCGGCGATCTGCAAACCCACATCCCGTCGCTGCGCACGCAATGCCGCACCGGCCAGCGCATAGTGGTGTCGGAGGCAAGAAAACGATGAGAATTCTGATTTGCAACGACGACGGCATCGAAGCGCCGGGGCTTGCCCGTCTGGTCAATGCGGCCGGCGCGTTGAGCGACGATGTCTGGGTGGTCGCGCCCGACAGCAAGCGCACCGCTGCCGGCTCGTCATTGACGATTGCCAGGCCGTTGACCATGCGGCGCGTCAAACCGAACTGGTACTCCTGTTCCGGCACTCCGGCCGATTGCGTGGTAAGCGCCATGACCTGGCTGTTCGCCGATTCCGAGAAGCCGGGCCTTGTGCTGTCGGGCGTCAACGATGGCCGCAACGCTGCCGAGGACCTTGCCTATTCCGGTACGCTCGGCATTGCGCGGGAGGCGACGTTCTGGGGCGTTCCGGCCATCGGGTTCTCACGCGTGAAAAATCCTGATTTCACCGATGGCGACGACCAATGGCTTGGCGCGCTCATCGCTTCATTGTGGCAATCGCGCGCCGACTGGGCCGCTGAGGGTCATTGGCTGAGCATCAACCTGCCGACCTTGCTGCCGGCCGAAATCCGGCAGCCGCGCATCGGTCGCGACAAGATCGCTCGCAAGGCCGAGATCGTGGAAAGCGATGGCGATCATACAGTCATCACCGTGCCGCGCGGTCGGGCCCATGACAGCCAGCCGGGTGACGAAAACGAGGCGATCGATGCCGGCTTCATCAGCATCAACCGGCTGAACTGGTTTGGCGAGACACGGCTGGACGAACGGTTTCTGGACGGGATCCCGCGCCAGCGGCAAACTGGCTGACCTGGGGTCTGCGCGTCGTCATCCGATCACCAACCTGTCAGCGGTTAAATCAAGCCAATCCACCACCTATGCTTGAAGCCGCCGCTATTTCATTCCACATCGGTGAGGATGAAGGGCGAGACAGGAGAACGGCGGCGGCATCTGCTGTGGGCTTTGCCCGCATCGCTGATCCTGCATGCGCTCATCGCGGCGTTTCTGGTCTATGGCCTGCCGAGACCCGAGCAGCAGCCGGTTCAGCAGGAACAGCCCGTCAATGTCGCGATCGTGCCGCCACCCGAGAAGCCCAAGCCGAAACCTGCTCCAAAGCCACCGGAACCGACACCTGAAAAGAAGGCTGAGAAGCCGCCTGAACAAAAGCCGCCTCCGGAACCGCCGAAACCGCCAGACGACCAGGTTCTGAAGCGCGTTTTCCAGTACGGCCAGAAAGATACCGGGCCGGAGAAATCGCTCGACGGAAGCAGCGCTAAGCCCAGCACGCCGTCGCCGGCCAAGGATGAGGCGGTGAAGCCGCCTGTAGCACCGACACCCACGCCGACCCAGCCCGCCCCGGCTGCAACGCCACAGCAGAAGGCGGAGCCCAGCAAGCCTGACGAGAAGCCAGCCACCGCTGCGCCGGACGAAAAGCCCGCGCAAAGCGAGGAGAAGCAGGCGACCGAGGAAACCGACAAACAGCAGCCGGACAAACAGGAACCCGCACCGCAACCCGCCGAAAAGCAAGCCGTCGTGACGCCAAAGCCATTGGCGGCTGAGATCGGCGACAAGCCGGCGCCTCCAGCCTCGACTGGAAAGGCAAAGCCCAAAGCCAAACCTGCCAAGACAATGACGTTCAAACCCGCAAGAGCTTTCAAAGCGCCGATCGGGAATGCTGGAAGGTCAAATCCCACCAACGACGACGTTGCAGGATCACCGATCTATTCCGGCCTTCCGGGCGTCAGAAAGCTTTACTCGCAAGGGGCAACCGGCAATGCGTTCGCTACAAGCTCCATGGAGAATGTCCCGCGCGGTCAACGCGTGGCCACCCTTTGCGGCAATGTCCTCAGCCGGGAACTGCAAAGTGCCGACTATACGGTCAAATGGGTGCCAACCATTACGCTGGACAAAGGCAATGTTCTCAATCCTCCGCAGGCCGCCTTCAGCACCAGAAACGCCTGGTACAACCTAAATTTCCGATGCGAAGTCGACGCCGATGCGACGAGGGTCCTGTCCTTCAACTTCCGTGTGGGCTCATTGGTGCCGCCTGGCGAATGGGCCAGCCGTGGATTCACAAAGTATCGTCTAAACTAGGCCGGCACACCAAACCTAGCCAATTGCCGGCTAACTTCTTGCCAGTCGGCGCAGACGAAATCGGCACCGGCAGCTGTCAGCCGCGCGGCGTGCTCGGCATAGGTATGGCCGCCACCGGTGTAGCCGATCGCCGTCATGCCTGCGGCGACCGCGCCCTGGATGCCGAAGGGCGAGTCTTCGATGACGATGCAGTCAACGGGATTGGCGCCGATCTTGTCCGCCGCGAAGAGGAAGATGTCCGGCGCGGGCTTGCCGTTCTTTACCATCGAGGAACTGTAGATCGCATCGCCGAAGAAACGCGCCAGCCCGGTCACGGCAAGGCTGTGGTTTATGCGCTCGACGGAGGAGGACGAGGCGACACAGCGGTCGCCCGCGAGCGTCTCCAGAAACGCAGTGATTCCCGGTGTCGGCTTCAATTCCTGCGAGAACAGCACCTTGGTCTCGGCCCAGATGTCGCCGTCCGCCGCCGCCGGAAACTGGTGGCCGGTCAAATCCTTGATCCTCGCGATGATATCGGACTGCTTCATGCCGATGCATTGGGCGATGATGCTGGTGTTGACACCGGGCATGCCGTGCTTTTCGTAGACGCGCTCATAGGCGCGGGCGGCCAACGGCTCGCTGTCGACAAGGACGCCGTCGCAATCGAAAATAATAGGCCTTGGTGGCGCCACGCGTTTCCCTCTCGAGTCAATTTTCGCACATCGCTATCGGCAAAAAGTCAAATGTTCAATAGCGCGTGCGTTTTGAGGGCGCGAAGAGCGGGCTCAAAGCTGGCGCAACGCATCGCTCGCACGGGAAGACCCGAGCGCCCGTTGCATGGCTTGCCGGGACTGCGCGCGATCCGGGGTGATCCAGTTCGGCTCGGCGCCGAGAAAGCGGTCGAGGAAAGCCACCGCATAGGCCGGCATCTCGGTCACGTTCTCGCGATAGGACCACCATGTGCGCAAATCGTCGGCGCATTTGTCGATGCCGGGTGCCGTGCCGAATTCCTGCTCGTGGATCGCCGAAATCACCGAGACGCAGTAGTTGGTGTAGAGGAAACCCTCCGGCCAGAAGCGGACGATTTCCAGCGTGCCGGCGTTCGTTTCTGTCTCGATCAGCTGGGTGAGGCCGGAGATTTCTTTTGCCGGCGCCTGTTTTATCAACTCGCGCAGCACGAGGCCGGCGGCAAAGACGATGAAGTCGGCGCGGTCGATCGCGGCGAAGCGCTTCTGCGCCTCCATGATCTCGACCCAGTCCAGAAAGGCCCTGGTGAGTTTGGCCTCGTCGATCTCGAAGCGCACGCCGAACGTGTCCGAGACCACCTTCGCGCTGCCGCGAAAGGTGGCGCGGAACCAGCGCAACTGCCGCAGCCGATGGCGAAGATCGGGCATCAAGGCCAGTTCGTCCCTGAAGGGCAGATCCATGTTCCTCGTATCCTGTTTCCCGGTCAGCCTAGCACAACGGTGGCACCGCCGAAATCGGTCAGCGCCCTTGTGGATGACCGCAGCCGAGGCCAATATCATACATATTGACATTCTCGGAAACAAATGTTCTCACTTTGCTGTTGTCACGCGCCGGTCCAAGGTGCGGTTCAACTGAGGCTTCGGGAGGAGAACCGAATGGCGATTTGGCAGTGGGGACTGCTTCTGCTGGTTATTGTGTGGGCGCTGCAGTCGCTCGGCGTCTGGCTGCAGATGCGGCACTATTCGGATGTCTTCAGGGGCGTCACCGACCAGTACAAGGACGGCTTCGTCGGAGCCGGCAATTTTCGCGGCCGGTTGGCCAAGGGCACCATCGCGCTCGTCGTGGTGACGCCCGATCTGGTCGTGCGCCGCCTGATGGTGATGAGCGGCCGTTCCGTCTTCACCAAGTTCAAAAGACATGAAGAGTTCGAGGGTGTTCCCCTCGATAAACTCCGGTCCAACCCTGCAATCATGGGGGAGGGGGAACCCGGTGTGGCCGAGGCCGTGAAACGAGCGATCGAGCAGATCGACAAGACACGGTCGGAGCCGGGGAAGAAGCCGGGCCTGTCCGGTTTGAATGTAGCAAGGGCTTAGAGCCGGAGGATTTCGGGCTCTAAATCAGAGGGATAGAGGACGCCGCGCACCGACTGGGATCAACTGGCGGGTGGCATAAGGAGGAGAAATGTCTGTATTTTCGTTGTTGGCGCAGCATGCCGACATGGCCGTGCACAATCTGCATGTCGCAGGTGCCATGGTCTCGGATGCCGCATTGCATGGCAAGCTCGCAGTCGAGCATGCCTCCGACCATCTCGTTGTCCTCGCACAAGCGGACAGCGGACCGATCACCGTCGATCAGTTCAAGGAAAAGCTGAAGGACGTCCAGCAGGAAGAGCAGCTCGGCTGGCTGACCGCCATCGGCAAGTATTTCATCGGCATCTTCCAGAAGGGCGGCGAGGTCTTCGCCGGCTTCGTCACCGGCATCATTCCGACGCTGGTGGTGCTGATGACGGCCTTCTACGCCGTCACCGAACTGGTCGGTGAAGAGCGCGTGCATGGTCTGGCGCGCGGCGCCGGCCGGATCGCGCTGACGCGCTACACGCTGTTGCCGCTGCTGGCGGTGTTCTTCCTCACCAATCCGATGGCCTATACGTTCGGATCGTTCCTGGAAGAAAAGCACAAGCCGGCCTTCTATGACGCGGCCGTGTCCTATGTGCACCCGCCGCTCGGTCTGTTCCCGCACATCAATCCCGGCGAGTATTTCGTCTGGGGCGGCATTCTCGTCGCGCTGCTGGAGCTGGAAAAGAAGGGCGTCGTCGTCGCCGGCTACCACGTCAAGGTGGCGATCTGGTACGCCATCGTCGGCCTCGTCGTCATCCTGCTCAAGGGCATGCTGACCGAACGCATCACCGCGATCATGGCACGCCGCCAGGGCGTCGAGCTGTAAGGGCGGGGAGGACATCATGGCCAAGACATACAAAGCCGTAAGGATCACCCAGGGCAAAACCGGCTGGGGCGGCCCGCTCGTCATCGAGCCAACCGAACAGCGCAGCAAGGTTGTTTCCGTCACCGGTGGTGGCATTCACCCGGTGGCGCAGCTTATCGCCGACATGACCGGTGGCGAAGCCGTCGACGGCTTCAGGGCGCCGCCGATCGAAAGCGAGATGGCGGTTGTCGTCGTCGACTGCGGCGGCACCGCACGATGCGGCGTCTATCCGCGCAAGCGCATCCCGACCGTCAATCTGACGCCGGTCGGTCAGTCCGGACCGCTGGCCCAGTTCATCACCGAGGACATCTACGTTTCGGGCGTGAAGCCGGCCAACATCACAATGGCGGACGGATCCGAAACGGTCACGACTGCAGGGGGAGCAGCAGCGATGAGTTCAAGCAACAATGCGGCCGCGGCACCACAGCCGCTGCCGAGCGAAGGTGGGCTGATCGGGCTCATCAGCACGATCGGCCGCGTCATGGGACGTATCGTCGGCATCTTCTTCAATGCCGGCCGTCGCACCATCGATCAGGTCATTCGCAACGTGCTGCCGTTCATGGCGTTCGTGACCATGCTCATCGGTCTGATCCTGTATACCGGCATCGGTGATGTGCTGGCGCAGCCGATGGGTCCGCTGGCCAACAACATCGTCGGCCTGCTGATCATCTCGGCGATCTGCGGCCTGCCGTTCCTTTCGCCCATCCTCGGGCCAGGCGCTGTCATCGCGCAGGTCATCGGCGTTGCCATCATCGGCCCGCAGATCGCCAACGGCACGATTTCGCCGGCGATGGCACTGCCGGCGCTGTTTGCCTACAATACCCAGGTGGGCTGCGACTTCGTCCCGGTCGGCCTGGCGCTCGGTGAGGCCAAGCCTAAGACGATCGAAATCGGCGTTCCGGCGGTGCTCATCAGCCGCCAGATCATGGGGCCGGTCTCGGTGCTGATCGCCTGGGTCGTCAGCCTGATCGTGTTCTAAGGCAATTCCGGGAAAAGCGCATAATGCTTTCCTTTGGAAATTGCGTCAAAACAAAGAGATAGAGCGGTTCACCGCTCTAGGAAAAGTAGAGAAGAGGTTCGCCATATGACGGTTCTGCTGAGAACACGGGTCACTGCCATCGGCCCCGAAGTGGCGGACCTTGCCGAAGGGGGCGTGGTCATCCTGTTTGCGGATGGCTCGCCGCCGGAGCTTGCCGAGGTTTCGGTGCTCCACAAGGCGGAGCAGGGGCCAAGTGACGGAGCGCCCGCCAAGGGCGCTTCGATCACCCTCGGCCCGGTTGCCGCTGTTATCACAGCGGTCGGCTCCAGCGCGTGGAGCAAGGTGCTGGAAATGGGCCATGTCGTCATTTCGTTCAACGGCGCTACGGAGGCCGAGAGGCCCGGCGAGATCTGCGCGTCGCAAGTCGACCCGCAAGCGCTCGTGGCCGCACTGAAGACCGGGGCGATCATCACCATCGCCGCCTGACAGCATTCGCGCCGCGGCCTATGTTGGGAGCGGCGCCCAAAACCAGAGTATTTGCCATGGAACGCTCGACCATCGTCCGAGTGCATGAAGGTTTGCACGCCCGTCCCGCGACGCGGTTCGTGAAGCTCGCCAAGGGCTTCGAATCCGACGTCGAACTGGTCAAGGACGGCAAGGCGGTCAGCGCCAAGAGTTCGGTCAAGCTGATGCTGCTGGCGGTCAAGGAGAACCAGGAAGTCACGGTGCGGGCGAATGGCGCCGATGCCATCGAGGCGCTCGAGGCGCTGATCGGCTACCTCGAGAATCCGCGGGCCGGCCTCGATGATGAAGCGGAAGCGCAGAGCCCGGCGAACGATGCCGGGCAGGAAGCGGCACCCGCGCCCGGATTCGTGCCGGCGGCTCCTGACGGGGCAAACCGCCTGCGTGGCGTGGCCGCCAGCGAAGGTTTCGCCATCGGCCCGGCCTTTGCGCATTTCCCACCCGATATCGCCGGACGGGGCCGCGTGTTGCGGGCCGAGGAGATCGAAGGCGAGATCGACAGGTTCCGCACAGCCGTCGGCGCGGTCCAGGCCCGCATGGATCTTGCGTTGGCGCAGGACAGCCTGTCGGCTGGAGACCGCGGCATCGTCGCTGCGCTGCGCGATATCGCCGCC
>NZ_RZQY01000028.1:0-21444 GCF_003998575.1 Mesorhizobium sp. M7A.F.Ca.CA.001.10.2.1
ACCTGCCGACCGTGCGCGGCAACCACGACCGCCGTGTCGCCGCCGACCCCGCCGATGACACCATGTGGCCCTCCGACGTCTATGCGCAGGAGCGGCTGACCGAGACGCAGCGCCAGATGCTTTTCGCCCAGCCGCTGACGCTGGAGATCGCACCCGGAATCATCGCTTTCCACGCCCGTCCCGACCATGACGAGAAATATCTCGCCGATACCATCGTCAATGGCCAGCTGGTGCGTGCGCCGTTGGCGGCGATCCGGCGGCGGCTGAAGACGCTCGACCCGGCTTGCCGCATCGCGCTGTGCGGCCACAGCCACCGCGCGGAACTGATCCGCGTCCCCGATGGTCCCGTCATCTTCAATCCGGGCAGCATCGGCTGCCCTGCCTATGAGGATTCCACACCGCCGGCGCATGTCTCCGAGCAGGGCTCGCCGCATGCGCGCTACGGCATCGTCACCTTGGGCAGCAACGGCCAACCCGACCGCTTCGAGGCCATCGCCGTCGACTACGACCACGAGGCGGCCGCCAGGCAAGCCGAACAGGCGGGCCGGCCGGAATGGGCTCACGCGCTCAGAACCGGCTTCATGCCCCTGCCCGGCTGAACGCTCTTGCGTTCATGCCCGGCTGAACGCTCTTGCGCGTTCACGCCCGTCCAGCTGAGCTGCCTCACGGCCCGGCGGTCCGGGTTGAGGCTGGCGAAACGGCGAGCCGAATTTTCGGGCTTACATGGCGCCGCGTCGTCCCTTATAAAACCGGCCGGGCTTGCGGCGGGCTCGATCCGCCGCGGCACGGTATCAGCGCACGGCCAAAAGATGAGGCGCACAGTTACGCTCCGAACAACCCTCCATGCGCTGATTGCGGCTCCGCTGTTGATGACGGCGTGGCCGGTGATTGCCCCCGCTATGGCTGAAGAGATGGCCCAAGAGGCGCCGGAGCTCGTCATCTCCGTCGTCACCGGCCTGGCGCCGGACGACCTTCTCAAAGTCCGCACCACCGCATCGCCGGTCGCCACGGTCGAGGCGCGGCTGAGCAGCGGCGACATGGTCACCAATCTCGGCTGCAACGACATCAACGGCTACAAATGGTGCAAAATCGAAAGCACGGGCAAGGAGAAGCTGAGCGGCTGGGCGCCGGCGCGCTATCTCATCCCCCTCAATCCGGCTCCCTATGTCGAAGGCGAGACAAGACCGGCCGACGCGCCGGTGGTTGCCTCCACCGGCAGCGCCAATGACGCCGGGCAGTCCTCGGCGCCGGATCAATCCCATGCCACCGGCCCGGCCAACAGCGCGCCGGTCGCACCGCCCGACCTGACGGCGCGGCTTGGCGGCGCCGGCCCGGCAGCCGAAAGCACGCCAAAATCCGCCGCCGAAATCGGCCGCGCCGCCATGCAGGATGCGTACGTACTGGCGCTGGCGGCGCCTGACGTCTCGCCGGATCCCGAGATTCCCTGCGCCCGCTATGTCGGCCAGCCGATGGAGCGCTGCAAGGTCAGCGTGGTGCACACCGCCGACAAGGCGAACATCACTGTGACCTGGCCCGACGGCGGCACGCGCATCATTTCCTTCCGTGCCGGCCAGCCGGCCGGTTCCGACGCGCCCGGCGACTTCCGCTTCACCCGCGAAGGCAGCCTCAACATGATCCGCATCGGGGTGGCCGAGCGGTTTGAGATCACGGATACATTGGTGTCGGGGAATTAGCCGGACTCTTTGGATGTCGGCGAGACAGCGCCCCCCTCTGTCCTGCCGGACATCTCCCCCTCAAGTGGGGAGATTGGCAGCTTCAACTTCACAGCTTTTTTCTAACGTCGAAAATTGGCGAAAATGGTCGCGACGTCCGATCTCCCCCCTTGAGGCAGGGCTATCGCATATGGGTTCTTGCGAAGAAGGACCCTCCCCACAAGGGGGAGGGAACGCTGCCGCGCACCGATCCTTGGCGTCTGAAAGCCTCGGCAGTTTGCCATTGTCAGCGCCGGCGGGAGTCTCCCTCCCCCTTGTGGGGGAGGGGTTAGAGGTGGGGGTCTTCTTCGCAAGAAATCCTACGCCGCCCTTAATCCTTCCCATGCCGTGAACACCGACACGGCAAAGAGCAGCAGTCCGGCCGCCCGGCCGGCAAAAATGGTCGCCCGCGGATTGGCGATCAGAAGGTTGCGGCTGCGGCCAGCCGTGATCGCCAGTCCGCCATAGATCGCAGCCTGGGTGGCCACGGTCAGCAGCCCCATGACCGTCGCCTGCATCCAGATCGGACCGTAGTCCGGTTTCAGGAACTGCGGGTAGACGGCAAGCACGAACAGGTATGCCTTCGGGTTGATCAGGCAGGTCACAAAACCCTGGCGAAAGGCCTTCCATGCGGACCGGCTGCCGGCAGGCCCTTCCTGACCGACAGTGATGGAACTGCGCATCAGCGTGATGCCGATAAAGGCCATGTAGGCGGCGCCGGCAAGCAGAAGCGGCTTGAACAGGATCGGCACGAAATGCATCAGCAGGCCGACGCCGATGGCGCCGTTCAGCGTGTGCACCATGCCGCCGACCATGATGCCGCCGGTCGCGGCGAGACCCCTGTCGCGCCCGCCGGTCAGTGCATTGGCAAGCACGAAGAGCATGTCCATGCCCGGAACGGCGATGATGCCGAACAGCAGGATAAAGAAAAGCCAGAGATTTTCCGCATAGCCCATGTCAGTTGCCTGCCGCCTCGCTCCGCCAAACCGCAGCGGAACCTGTTGATTTTCAAGTCGATAGGCGCTCCTATAGGTCAGCCCAACTGACAATGCTGTGTCAATTGGGCTCGCAACCCGGGGAAAAAATGCGCAAGGCGTCACGCCTGTTCGAGATCATCCAGATCGTGCGGCTGGCGCGGCAGCCGGTGACGGCGGCGACGATTGCCGAGCGGCTGGAAGTGACGGTACGCTCGATCTATCGCGACATCGCAGCGCTGCAGGCGATGCGCGTTCCGATCGAAGGGGGCCGCGGCATCGGCTATATCCTGCGCCCCGGCTTCGACCTGCCGCCGCTGATGTTCTCGATCGAGGAGATGGAGGCGATCGTCCTGTCGCTGGCGCTGCTGGAGCGCACCGGAGACAGCGAGCTCAAGCAGGCGGCCAAGCGCGTCAGCGCCAAGATCGCCGGGGCGGTGCCACCACCCTTGCGCCAGGCCTTCGACGCCAATGCGCTGCATGCGTGGGGATTCGCCGCGCCCTCGACCGGCGCGATCGACTTGGCGCTGGTGCGACGCGCCATCCGCGACGAGGAGAAGCTCGATCTCTCATATCGCGACGAGATGGGCCGGGCCTCCGAGCGCCTCGTCCGCCCGATCGCGCTCATCTACTACGCCGAAACCGCCAACATCGTCGCCTGGTGCGAGCTGCGCCAGGCGATCCGCAATTTCCGCAGCGACCGGATCGAGGATTGCCAGGCGACGGGGTTGCGGTTCAAGGGCGAAGGCGACCGCTTGCGGCAGGTCTGGGTGAATGGATGGGAGATCAATGCGGCGGTTGGCGGCTGACGCGATTCTCCCTTCTCCCCCTTGTGGGAGAAGGTGGATCGGTGCGCAGCGCCGAGACGGATGAGGGGTGTTCCAGCGGAGTGAGACGTTGGTGTTCCCTGGAGCACCCCTCATCCGACCTCGCTTCGCGAGGCCACCTTCTCCCGCAAGGGGAGAAGGTGAGCCGCCGCCTCACCGCACGTCCACCCAGCGCTTTTCCTCGAAGGAGCGCGCCATCGCGTGCACCGTGCGCTCGATCTCCAGCCCTTCGGCGAATTCGATGAGCCGTGCCGGCCTGCCTTCAAGCCGCGTCAGCAGTTCGTGGCACTCGATGATCTTGAGGTCGTTGAAGCCGAGGCCATGGCCTGGCGCCGGCACGAAGAGGTCATAGGGCTTGTGGTGCGGCGCCACCAGGATGGTGCGGTAGCCCTGCTCGGTCGGCCGATCTGATGTGAGATAGAGCTGGAATTCGTTCGATCGTTCCTGGTCGAACAGGATCGACCCTTTCGAGCCGAAGATCTGGACGGCGATGCGGCCCTTGCGGCCCCAGGCCGAGCGGTTGACCAGCAGCGTGCCGGCAATGCCGCTTTCCAGATGCATCAGCACGCTGGCTATGTCGTAGGTCTCCACAGCGCGGCGGCCGCCGCTGGCCAGCTTGCGATCGGCATAGGGTTTGGCCATGTCGCAGATGACACTGGCGACGCGGCCGAACAGGGCTGAGACCAGCGACAGCGGATGCACGGCGAAATCGTCGAGCGCGCCATAGCCTGACGCGGCTTCGTGCTTCCAGAAGAACAACGCCTCTGGGTCGGCCATAAAGTCCTCGTCCATCTCGATGCGCAGATGGTTGACCTCGCCGATGATCTTCTCTTCCAGCAAAGCGCCGATGTGGCGGATGGCCGGGCTCTGGATGTAGTTGTAGCCGAGCGCCGCGATCTTGCCGGACTTTCTCGCCGCCGCTGCCATCGCCTCGGCCTCGGCAAAGCTCGGCGCCATCGGCTTTTCGCACCACAGATGCTTGCCGGCTTCGAGGATGGCGATGGCCATTTCCGGATGGAACTGGTTGGGCGTGGTCAGCGAGACGATATCGACTTCGGGATCGTTGACGACGGCACGCCAGTCGCCCGACGCCTTGGCGAACCCGAACTCGCCCGCCTTGCGCCGGGCAAGCTCTTCATTGACCTCGCCGAGATGGACCAGCCGTGGCTTGGCAACGTCGGGAAAGACGGCGCTGACGGCACTCCATGCGATGGCATGACACTTGCCCATGAAACCCGTACCGATGAGACCGACGCCGACCATTTTCCGTTTCTCCACTGCTTGAAGCGCTGCGTGGATGAATTAGTCCATTTTCTCTTGGAATGGAATGTCTGCCTCATTTTTTATGGTGTTCTTGCGCAGGCTCGCTATGATGATGCACAGAGGACGCTTCACGTATGAGCCTGGACAGAGCGACGATGGACGAACGGGTACCTCGCGATTTCGAGACGCTGCGCACCACCATCCTGGAGCGGCGCGAAAGCCTGCCGAAGCGCATCGCCCAGATCGCTGCCCATGCGCTCGACAATCCCGACGATATCGCTTTCGGCACCGCCGCCAGCATCGCCGCTTCGGCCGGCGTGCAGCCTTCGACCCTGATCCGATTTGCCCAGCAGCTTGGCTTCGATGGTTTCACCAGCCTGCAGCAGGTGTTTCGCGAACGGCTGCGCGAGCGCAACTCATCCTATGACGAAAGGCTGCAGGCGCTGCGCGCCAAGGCAGAGGGCGGCGCCGGCCATCGGTCGATCTTCGACGGCTTCGTCGCCGCCGCCAGCACCTCGCTCAACGACATTTCGCGCACGCTGGACGACGCGCATCTGGAAGACGCCATTTCCCTGCTGGCGAAGGCCGAGACCATCTACGTGCTGGCCAAGCGCCGCTCGTATCCGGTGGCGTCCTACATCGCCTATGCGCTGGGCAAGCTGAAGATCCGCAACCAGCTGATCGAATCGGCGGCCGGGCTGAATGCCGAGATGATCGGCTTCGCCACGCCGGCGGATGCCGTCATCGCCATTTCCTTCTCGCCCTACGCACCGGCCACGATCGAGGAAGCGCGCAGCATTTCGGAACAGGGCGTGCCGATCGTCGCCATCACCGACAGCTCGTTTTCGCCGCTCGCCCAGTTCGCCAAGGTCTGGTTCGAGGTTGCAGAGGCCGATTTCGCCGGCTTCCGCTCGCTGTCGGCGACAATGGCGCTGGCCATGGCGCTGACCGTCGGCGTCGGCGAGAAGCGACGCGACACGGGCCGCAAGCGCAAGGCCTGATCCATCGCCGAAAAGACACTTTTCACGGAAGGAACACTCATTCCATATTGACTATGGATTGGAATTATTATTTCATATTCCCGGCGCCACGCTGCCGCTCGCGCGTGTACCCCAACACAACAAGGCCGACGGGAGGTTCCAATGAGCGAAGCCGTGGACGCTGAATACGCGCCGCTCGACGTTATCACTATCGGTCGCGCTTCCGTGGACCTTTATGGGCAGCAGATCGGCTCGCGGCTGGAGGACATCACCTCCTTCGCCAAGTCGGTCGGCGGCTGCCCGGCCAACATCTCGGTCGGCACGGCCAGGCTCGGCCTGCGCTCGGCACTGCTCACCCGCGTCGGCGACGAGCAGATGGGCCGCTTCATCCGCGAGCAGCTGACGCGTGAAGGCGTCAATGTCGACGGCCTTAAGACCGACAAGGAGCGGCTTACCGCCTTGGTGCTGCTGTCGGTCGAGGACGAAGGCGTTTCGCCGATGATCTTCTATCGCTCGGACTGCGCCGACATGGCGCTGGCGCCGGAAGACATCGACGAGGCCTTCATCGCCTCGGCGCGCTCGATCGTCGTCACCGGCACGCATTTTTCCAGGCCCAACAGCGATGCCGCGCAGCGCAAGGCGATCCGCATCATGAAGGCCAAGGGCGGCAAGGTGGTGTTCGACATCGACTACCGGCCGAACCTGTGGGGCCTTGCCGGCCATGCCGAAGGGTTCGAGCGCTATGTGAAATCGGACCGGGTCTCGGCGCAGTTGAAGACGGTGCTGCCCGATTGCGACCTCATCGTCGGCACCGAGGAGGAGATCATGATCGCGTCGGGCGCCGACGATTGCCTGAGCGCCTTGAAGACGATCCGCTCGCTGTCGTCCGCCACCATCGTCCTGAAGCGCGGCGCCATGGGCTGCATCGTCTATGACGGACCGATCAGCGACGATCTCGAGGACGGTGTCGTCGGCAAGGGATTTCCGATCGAGATCTACAATGTGCTGGGCGCCGGCGATGCCTTCATGTCCGGTTTCCTGCGCGGCTGGCTGGGTGGCGAAGATCATGCGACAGCGGCGACCTGGGCCAATGCCTGCGGCGCCTTCGCCGTGTCGCGTCTGCTCTGCGCGCCGGAATATCCGACCTTCGAAGAACTGCGGTTCTTCCTCAAACACGGCAGCGAGCATCTGGCGTTGCGCAAGGACGAGGCGATCAACCACATCCATTGGGCAACGACGCGCCGGCGCGACATTCCCTCGCTGATGGTGCTCGCGTGCGACCACCGCGTGCAGCTCGAGGATGTGGCGGCGAAGGCCGGCGCCGATCCGGCACGGATCGAAGAATTCAAGGTGCTGGCAGTCAAGGCGGCTGCGAAGGTCGCCGCCGGCCGCGACGGCTACGGCATGCTGATCGACGAGAAACACGGCCGCAAGGCAATGTTCGAATTCGCCAGGCATTCCTTCGCCTGGCTCGGGCGGCCGGTAGAGTTGCCGGGTTCGCGGCCGCTGCGCTTCGAATTCTCGCAGGACATCGGCTCGCAGCTTGTCGAATGGCCGGTCGACCATTGCATCAAATGCCTGTGTTTCTATCACCCCGACGATCCGGCGGCGCTGAAGGAAGAACAGCAGCAGAAGTTGCGCGCCCTGTTCGAAGGCGCGCGGAAGGTCGGCAGGGAACTTCTCATCGAGATCATTGCCGGCAAACATGGCAAGCTCGACGACACGACGATCCCGCGCGCGTTGGAGGAACTCTATGCGCTCGGCATCAAGCCGGACTGGTGGAAGCTCGAGCCGCAGGCGTCGAGCGGCGCCTGGGCGAAGATCGAGGCCGTCATCCTGAAGCACGACCCGTGGTGCCGCGGCGTCGTGCTGCTGGGCCTGGAAGCGCCGCAGGACGAGCTGGAAGCGGCGTTCGCCGCCACCGCCAAGGCGCCCATCGTCAAGGGCTTTGCCGTCGGCCGCACCATCTTCGTCCATGCGGCCGAACAATGGCTGGCCGGCAAGATGTCGGATAACGAGGCGATCGCCGACATGGCGCAGCGCTTCGAACAGTTGACGGATGCGTGGCTTGCCGAGCGCGGCCGCAAGGCGGCATAAGAAGGCGCGGAATAGGACTGCGGAGGAAAACACCATGAGCAAGACAATCCGCCTGACAATGGCGCAGGCGCTGACCCGCTTCCTGTCACGCCAGATGACCGAGATCGACGGGAGCAAAGTCCCGATCTTCGGCGGCGTCTGGGCGATCTTCGGCCACGGCAATGTCGCCGGCATCGGCGAGGCGCTTTATCAGCTGCGCGACGAGCTGCCGACCTTCCGCGCCCACAATGAACAGGCGATGGCGCATGCGGCGATCGCCTACGCCAAGGCCAATTTCCGCCGCCGCTTCATGGCCGCGACCTCTTCGATCGGCCCCGGCGCGCTCAACATGGTGACGGCGGCGGCGCTCGCCCATGTAAACAGGTTGCCCGTCCTGTTTTTGCCGGGCGACGTCTTCGCCAACCGCATCCCAGATCCGGTGCTGCAGCAGGCCGAGGATTTCTCCGACGGCACGGCTACGGTCAATGACTGCTTCCGTCCGGTTTCACGCTATTTCGACCGCATCACCCGGCCGGAGCAGATCATTCCTGCGCTCAGCCGCGCCATGGCCGTGCTGACCGATCCGGCCGAATGCGGCCCGGTGACGCTGTCTCTGTGCCAGGACGTGCAGGCCGAGGCCTACGACTACCCCGAGAGTTTCTTTGCCGAGAGGGTCTGGCACCAGCGCCGGCCGCGCCCGGATCGCCATGAGCTTGCCGCCGCGGTAGCGGCGCTGAAGGGCGCAAAAAAGCCGCTGGTGATCGCCGGCGGCGGCGTCCTCTATTCGCAGGCGTCGGACGAACTGGCGAAATTCGCCGAGAGCGCCGGCATCCCGGTCTGCGAGACGCAAGGCGGCAAATCCTCGTTGCCGGACGACCATCCGCTCAACATGGCGGCGGTCGGCGTCACCGGAACTTCTGCCGCCAACCGGTTGGCTGAGGAAGCCGATGTCGTGCTGGCCATCGGCACGCGTCTGCAGGACTTCACCACCGGTTCGTGGGCGCTGTTCAAGAATTCGGGCAAGACCATCATCGGGCTCAACGTGCAGCCCTTCGACGCCGGCAAGCACCGCGCCCTGCCACTGGTCGCCGATGCGGCCGAGGGCCTGGCCGAACTCAGTGCTGCGCTGAAGGGCTGGAAGGCGCCGGCAAGCTGGACCGACAATGCGTCCTCCGGCAAGAAGGCCTGGCAGGCCGAGGCGGCCAAGGTGACGGCGTCGACCAATGCCGCCTACCCGTCCGACGCGCAGGTGATCGGCGCCGTGCAGCGCGCCATGGGCTCCGGTGTGACGCTGCTGAATGCCTCCGGCGGGTTGCCGGGCGAATTGCACAAACTTTGGCAGGCGGGCGCGCCCGGATCGTATCATGGCGAATATGGCTTCTCGACCATGGGCTACGAGATTGCCGGCGGGCTCGGAGCCAAGATGGCGAAGCCCGGCGAGGGGATCGTCGTCATGATCGGCGACGGCTCCTACCTGATGATGAACTCCGAAATCGCCACCTCGGTGATGCTCGGCCTCAAGCTCACTATCGTGCTGCTCGACAACAGAGGCTATGGCTGCATCAACCGGCTGCAGATGGCGACCGGCGGCGCCAACTTCAACAATCTGCTGAAGGACTCGCGCCACGAGGTTCTGCCCGACATCGACTTTGCCGCGCATGCGGCGAGCATGGGGGCGATCGCCGAGAAAGTGCCGTCGATCGCCGGGCTGGAAAACGCGCTGGCACAAGCCAGGAAGAATACGCGCACAACGGTGCTCGTCATCGACACCGACCCGCTGGTTTCCACGGATGCCGGCGGCCATTGGTGGGACGTGGCGGTGCCGGAAGTGTCTGTACGGCCGCAGGTCAACGCGGCGCGCAAGGCGTATGACGAAAAGCGGAAGATGCAGAGTGTGGGTGATTGAGGTCGGCGCTGCCCCTCACCTGCCTGCCGGCATCCTCTCCCCGTATAGGGACGGGGAGAGGGACGCTGTCACCACCGGTTTCGCCAATCACCGCCGTCGCAAGAAAGACGCCGAGGTCGCGGCTAGACCCCTTGTCCCCGTCCCTATACGGGGAGAAGGTGCCGGCAGGCGGATGAGGGGCGGCGGCAACCAAAGGATAACTGTTCTAAACCGGAGTGACGACTTGAAAGCCAAACTGGGCATGTCCCCCATTGCGTGGTGGAACGACGATCTTGCGGAACTCAGCGATGACGTGTCGCTGGAAGAATGCCTGCGCCAGTCGCGCTCGGCCGGCTTCACCGGCATGGAGATGGGCCGGCGTTTTCCCAATGATCCCGAAATCATGCTGCCGATCCTGAAGGCGTCCGACGTCACGCTATGCGGTGGCTGGTTCTCCGGCACGCTGGTCGATGGGGAGATGGCCGACAACAAGGATCGCATCCAGCCGATGATCGACCTGTTCAAGGCGGTGAATGCGCCTTGCATCGTTTATGGCGAAGTCGGCCGCTCGATCCAGGGCGACCGCTCGAAGCCGCTGGCGACCAAGCCGAAGCTGTCGGATGACGAGATGAAGGCTTACGCGAAACGCCTGACCGCGTTTGGCGAATGGTGCGCCGAACAGGGTATGCCGCTGTCCTATCATCACCACATGGCGGCGGTGGTCGAGACCGAGCCGGAACTCGATGCCTTCATGCGCTATTCCGGAGCCGGCATTCCGCTGCTGCTCGATGCCGGACATCTGGCATTCGCCGGCGGAGACGTGCTGCGTGCCATCGACAACCATCATACCCGCATCAGCCATGTGCATGTGAAGGACGTTCGCATGGGCGTGATCGAAAAGCTCGATCGCACCAAACAATCCTTCCTCGACGCGGTGGCGCTGGGCGCCTTCACCGTGCCGGGCGACGGCTCGCTCGATTTCGGCGCCATCGTGCAGCGCTTCGCCGACCATGGCTATGAGGGCTGGTTCGTGGTCGAGGCCGAGCAGGACCCGAAGAAGAACCCGCCACTCAGGATGGCACAGGTTGGCTACAAGGAATTGATGCGCGTCATGACCGCCGCCGGCTATACGGTCGAGACGCAAGGCTTTCCAAATGTCTAGTTTCCCAATGGCTGGTGCGACGGGTTCCCGGCGAGACCGATTGCTGTAGATTGGCCCTATGAAAGATTCCGAACACCCCTTCTTCCGACCTTTGTGGCGGCGTGTCGCCATCGTCGCGGTCTGCGTCATCTGGTCGATCATCGAGTTCGCCACCAGCACGCCGTTCTGGGGCATGATCGCGCTCGGCTTCGCCGGCTACGCCGTCTGGCAGTTTTTTTATCTCTACAAGCCTGCTGACGAGGCGAAGCCTTCGGTCGAGCCCGAGCCGAAGGAGTAACTGATCGCATGCGTTGGCGACTATCTTGCAGTGCTTCTCGTTTCGTCATCCTGGGGCGGAGCAAGGAGCGAAGCGACGCGGCGCAGACCCTAGGATCCATGCCATGACTTTGAAGCTGGTGTGACGGTGCAGAATCCGCTCCGCTGCGCCCTTCGGCCGAGGCAACGGCATGGATCCTAGGGTCTCCGCGACGGAGCTTCGCTCCTGCTTCGCCCTAGGATGACGAAGTTGGAAGGGCGCCGGCCGAAGATTTGCGATGGCCCTTTCAAACAGGCGGCTTGGCTTCACGGAGTCCTTCAAGCCAACGGAATAGGAGACAAAAATGTCGAAGCTGCTCGTCAAAGCCGACAAAGGCCATGGCCGCGTCGCCCATGTGACGCCGAAAAGCGCCGGCTGGACCTATGTCGGTTTCGACCTGCATCGGCTGAAGCCGGGCGAGAGCGTCTCCGGCAAGACGGAGGATCGCGAAGTCTGCCTGGTGTTCGTTACCGGCAAGGGCAAGGCTTCAGCCGGCGGCAAGGATCTCGGCCTGCTCGGCGAGCGCATGTCGCCCTTCGAGGGCAAGCCGTGGTCGGTGTATGTGCCTGAGGGATCGGATTGGTCGGTGACGGCGGACACCGGACTGGAACTCGCGGTCTGCTCGGCGCCGGGCCTTGGCGGCGGTCTGCCGGTTCGCGTCATCGGACCGGACGATCTCGGCCAGGAGGTGCGCGGCAAGGGCACCAACACACGCTATGTCACCAACATATTGCCGGAGGGCAAGCCGGCCGATTCGCTGCTGGTGGTCGAGGTGATCACGCCCGGCGGCCACACGTCGAGCTATCCGCCGCACAAGCACGACCGGGACAATCTGCCCGCTGAATCCTATCTTGAGGAAACCTACTATCACCGTCTCAACCCGCCGCAGGGCTTTGCCTTCCAGCGCGTCTACACCGATGCCGACGAGAATGGCCATCGCGCGCTCGACGAAGCGATGGCGATCGAGGATGGCGATGTCGTGCTGGTGCCCGGGGGCTATCACCCCTGCGCCGCCTGCCACGGCTACGACCTCTATTATCTCAACGTCATGGCCGGACCGAAGCGGACGTGGAAATTCCACAACGCGCCCGAGCACGAGTGGTTGATGAAGGCCTGATCGGTCGCTGCGTGAGCACTCGCTCCCTGGTCCAGCACGAAAAAATCGTCGGCTAATGACCCCGCCGCAGCGTTTTGTTACCTGAAAGCCAGCAAGGCTTCGTCAATTCGTCATGGAAATCACCTATGGCAGCGAAGCTGACAAGGACTTTCCATGCGCTACGCCCTCTATTTCACCCCCCGGCAGGACGAGCCTCTGGCGCGGATCGCCGCCGACTGGCTGGGCCGCGACGCGTTCGGCGCCGCGACGAGGCCGGTCGAAGCGGTGGCCGACCTGTCGGCGGCGGAAGTCGCTTTCCACACCGCTTCGGCGCGCCGCTATGGCTTTCACGCAACGCTGAAAGCCCCCTTCCGCCTGGCTGCCGACGAGACGGAAGCCTCGCTGCGCGCCGCACTCGACCAATTCGCCGAGGCGACGCCGGTGGTGACCATCCCGCGTCTCGTGGTCAGCCAGATCGACGGCTTCTTCGCACTGGTGCCGGAAGGGCCAGTGCCTGCGCTCAACCGGTTCGCCGATGACGTGGTGCGCGATTTCGACCGGTTTCGCGCACCACTGAGCGAAGCGGAAATCGAGCGGCGCAGCCCGGATTCGCTGAAGCCGGCCGAGTTCCGCAATCTCTGCCAATGGGGTTACCCCTATGTCTTCGAAACCTTTCGCTTCCACATGACGCTGTCGGGCCGGGCGGGGTCACAGGAAAGCCCTCGTTTGCGCGCAGCGATCGACAGCCTGTTCGCGGAAGTGCTGCAACAGAAGGTGCTGGCGGATGCGCTGACCTTGTTTGTCGAAACCGAACCGGGTGCACCGTTCATGGTGCTCTCGCATCACGCGCTCGGGCGCCGCCCGGCCAGAAAAACCGCCTGAAGGACTGCCTGAAATGACCGCCGAGACTGTTCTCCACAATGCCCGCATCGTGCTTGCCGACGAGATCGTCGAGGGTTCGCTGGTGCTGCGCGACGGCTTTATCGCCGGCATCGAATCCGGCATCAGCCGCATCGGCGAGGATATGGGCGGCGACTATATCATTCCCGGGCTGGTCGAATTGCACACCGACCATCTCGAAGGCCACTACGCGCCGCGGCCCAAGGTGCGCTGGAATCCGATCGCCGCCGTGCTCGCCCATGACGCGCAGGTGGCGACCGCCGGCATCACCACCGTGCTCGACGCCTTGCGCGTCGGCATGGACGAAGACGCCGACCTGACATCGGCCGACATCCGCAAGCTGGCCGACGCGATCGAGGACAGTGTGAAGCAGGACCGTCTGCGCGCCGACCATTTCATCCATCTGCGCTGCGAGGTTTCGGCACCGGACTGCCTCAGGGCTTTCGCCAATTTCGACGGCGACGAGCGGGTCAAGCTGGCGTCGCTGATGGACCATGCGCCAGGCCAGCGCCAGTTCGTCGATCTCGAGACCTATGCCTACTATTACCAGCGCAAGCTGAAGCTGACCGATCGCGACTTCAAGCTGTTCTGCGAAAAGCGGATGGCCGAATCGGCGCGCAATTCGGCGCCGAACCGGGCGGTGATATCAGCCGCCTGCCAGGAGCGCGGCATCGTGCTGGCCAGCCACGACGACGCCACATCAGGCCATGTCGACGAGGCGATCGAGCAGGGCGTGCGCGTCGCCGAATTCCCGACCACGGAAGAGGCCGCCAGGGCCTCGAAAGAGGCCGGGATGGGCGTGCTGATGGGCGCGCCCAACGTTATGCGCGGCGCCTCGCATTCGGGCAATGTCTCGGCCCGCACGCTGGCCAGCGACGGCCTGCTCGACATCTTGTCATCCGACTATATTCCCTTCAGCCTGATCCAGTCGGCGTTCTTCCTCGGCGATGTCGTCGAAGGCATTTCCCTGCCGCAGGCCGTCGCCATGGTCTCGAAGAACCCGGCCGATGCGGTTGGCCTGACCGATCGCGGCGTCATCGAACAGGGCCGCCGCGCCGATCTGGTGCGCGTGCGCGTCGACGACCATGTCCCGGTGGTGCGCACCGTCTGGCGGCAGGGAAGCCGGGTCGCATGATGGTGTCGGCGTCGATCGAGCGGGAATTGTCGGCCGAGACGTTTCCGATCCGCGATGGCGTTTTCGTCGCCGTCGTCGGCCCAAGCGGCGCCGGCAAGGACACAGTGATCGGCTACGCCCGCGCCCGCTTTGCCGACGAAACGCGGCTGGAGTTCGTCCGCCGCGTCATCACCAGGCCGAGCGATGTCGCCAGCGAGGACCACGACACGCTGGCCGATGCCGCCTTCGTCGAGGCCGAAGCCGATGGCGCCTTCGCCATCTCCTGGGAAGCGCACGGCTTGCGCTACGGCATCCCCGCCGATGTCGACTGGTCCGTCGCCAATGGCCGTGTCGCTGTCGCCAATGTGTCGCGCGCGATCATCCCCTCCTTGCGCGAACGCTATGCCAATCTGGCCATCGTCGAGATCACCGCCTCGCCTGAAGTGCTGGCCGAGCGTCTGGCGATGCGCGGCCGCGAGTCACGCGGCGAAGTGCTGGCGCGGCTGGCACGCAGCGCCAATGTCACTCTGTCCGGGTCCGGCGTCACCTCGATCGACAACAGCGGCCCGCGCGAAGCGGCCGGCGAACGCTTCGCCGAGGTGCTGCGCAAGGCGATGGCTTTTTCCGACATGTCGGGCCTGATCTAGATCGTCGGCTCCTGACGCCTCGTTCACGCGATGGGCGCTTTAAGCCCCAAGCGCAAAGGGCATCAGCGACACCGTGCCGGCCGAACTTTCACCTGGGGCGAGCACGATGGCGCCCTCGTCCGGATCGCTCCATCCGCCCCGGTTGAAAGCACCGGATGCCATGGTCTGCGGTTCGACGCAAAAGTAAGGCTTGGCCGGATCGGCGTACAGCATCAGGTGCTTGAAGATCGGATCGGCCTTGATGCGCAAACCCGCGCCGCGCGCCGGAAAGCGAAGCGTCGCCTCACCCGTCCAGCCGCCATAATCATTGTTGCGCCAGCCGGCGGGTAAAGGCCGGCTCTCGGCGAAGTCGAGTTCGGGCGCAAGCGCTATCGGATCGCCGGCGATGCCTTGCGGTTCCTCCAGATAGAACCGCGCGGCCTTGAATTGCAGCGTGACGTCCGGGTCGCGGTCGAACCAAGGATGCAGGCCGAAACCAAACGGCATGGAAACCGGCCCCGTGTTGGTCAGTGTCATGGTCACGTCGAGGCCTTCTTCGGACAGCACGAAAGCCTGCGTCGCGTGATAGGAGTAGGGTTCGAGGCTGGCTGCGATATCCAGCGACAGCGTTGCCTGGGCGTCGCCCGCTGCAGTGACAGTCCAGGGGTGTTTCCAGCCGCTGCCATGCACGTTGATGGCTTCGGGCGGATTGTTGGGCTGGACCCGCCAGCGCTTCGCTCGAAACTCGAAGGTATTTCCGGCGATGCGGTTGGCGTAGGGTATCATCGGGAACATGGCCACGCCAAGCACGTTGCCCGCTTCGCGATCATGGTCCGAGAGCCTGCGCATGAGATCGATGCCGCGCCAGCGCAGCGCGCTGAGGCTGCCGCCGATTTGCGGCACCAGTTCGGCTTCGAGCGCGCCGGCCCTGAGCGTCAACGGTTCAGGAATTGCAGCCATCGCCCGCCATTCGCCGCGAGGCGCTATTCCGCGGCCGCGCCGGCGGCGCTTTTTCGGGTGGCGTCGACCATCAGCCGCCGTTCCCGGAACACGCCCCATTGCTGGTCGACCAGCACGCCGATGAGGATGACGCCGCCCATCACCGCGAAGTTGAGCGAGGACGGGATGCCGAGCAGGTTGACTAGGTTCTGCAGTTCCTGCAGCAGCACCGTGCCGAGGATGACGCCGATCAGCGAGCCTTCACCGCCGCGCAGCGAGAAGCCGCCGAGCACGGCGGCGGCGATGGCGTAGAGTTCGTAGAACTGGCCGTGGCTGGCCGGAGAGATCGAGCGCGTGTACATGGCGAAATAGATCGCCGACAGCGCCGTCAGCACGCCGCAAATGACGTAGGCGGCGATGACGACGCGGCCGGTGCGGATGCCGGAATATTTCGCCGCCTCCTCGTTCTTGCCGATGGCGTAGAGATAGCGGCCGAACACCGAGCGGTGCAGCACCACCCACATGACGATCGAGATGACGATCAGCGCGATGAAGCTGTTGGGAACGCCATAGGAGCGCCCGGCGGTGAGGAATTCGAGGTCGGGAAAATTCTGGCCGAAGGCAAAACCCGCGGTGCCGTCGGCGGTGTAGAAGCGGGCAACGCCGCGGTAGATCAACAGGCCGCACAGCGTGACGACGAAGGGCTGCAGCTTGAGCCTTGTGATCAGCCAGCCATGCGCCAGGCCAATGATGGCGCCAAGCACCAGGATGAGCACGAAGGCCAGCGGCCATTCCATGCCACGCACGGCGATGAAGTCGATGAACAGCGTGCCAAGCAGCGCTACCACCGAGCCGACCGACAATTCGATGCCGCCGGTGATGATGACGAAGGCCTGGCCGATCGACAGGATGCCGAACAGGCCGATCAGGTTCGAGGTGTTGGCGAGGTTGATCGGCAACAGGAAGCGCGGATTGATGATCGCCACGATCGCCCCGACCACCAAGATCAGGATCAGCAGGCCGAGATCTTTCTTGCTCATCGTCTTCTCCCCAATGCCTGAGCGGATCGCGTTTGCGCGGCCCGTGGCAAGAACTATTTCGGCTGCTTGCCCACCGCCAGGAGCAGCACGTTTTCCTGGCTGAACCGGTCCTTGTCGAGAATACCCGAGATCTGGCCCTCATGCATGACGGCGATGCGGTCGGACACGCCGATCACCTCTTCCATGTCCGAGGAGATCATCAGCACGGCGACGCCGGCATCGGCCAATGCGCGCATCAGGCCATAGATTTCCGCCTTGGCGCCGATGTCGATGCCGCGCGTCGGCTCGTCGAGGATCATCACTTTCGGGTTCATGGCCAGCCATTTGCCGAGCACGACCTTCTGCTGGTTGCCGCCCGACAGCGTGCCGGTGCGCGTCTGCACCGACGGTGCCTTGATGCCGAGATCTTTCTTCTGCTTCTCGGCGGTGGCGGTCTCGGCGCTTGAGGACACCAGCGAGCGGCGCGCATGCGCCGGCAGATTGGGCAGCGAAATATTCTGGGCGATCGACAGGTCGAGCAGGATGCCGGTGAGCTTGCGGTCTTCCGGCACCAGGAAGATGCCATGCGCGACAGCGTCGGCCGCGGACGCCAGCGCGAGCGGCTTGCCGTCGAGCTCGAGCGCGCCGCCAAGCTTCGAGTCGATGCCGAAGAACACCCGCGCCAGTTCGGTGCGGCCGGAACCGACAAGGCCGGCAAGACCGAGGATTTCGCCGCGCCTGACGTCGAGGTCGACCGGCCGGCCGGGATAGGCCGGTGTGCGGATGGCCTTGGCCGCAAGCGCTACGGCGCCGGGCGCACGCGCAGCTTCGGAGGCTTTTTCGCGCTCCTTCAGCATGCGGCCGATCATCAGCTTGACCATCTGGTCGTGGCCGATGTCGTGCTTGCCCAGCGTACCGGCAAGCATGCCGTCGCGCAGCACGACGACGCGGTCGGCGACGCGCTCGACCTCGTGCAGGCGGTGCGAAATGAAGATGACGCTGATGCCGTCGGCCTTCAGCGCCTTGATGACGTCGAGCAATTTGTCGGTTTCGGCGAGCGGCAGGCTCGATGTCGGCTCGTCGAGGATGACCAGCCGCGCCTCGATCGACAGCGCCTTGGCGATCTCGACCATCTGCTGCTGGGCCAGCGACAGGGTCGCAACTTGGGTGTCGGCGGAAAAATTGGCGCCGACGCGCTTCAAAAGCGGCGCCACCATGGTGCGCAGCCTGGCGCGGTCGACGAGCTTCAGCGGCCCGGCGCGCAACGGCTCGCGGCCGAAGAAGATGTTGGCCGCGACATCGAGATTTTCGAACAGGTTGAGTTCCTGGTGGACGAAGGCGATGCCCGAACCCAGGCTGGCTTCGACGGAGAGCCTGTCATGCGCGGTGCCGTCGACCGTGATCGTGCCGCTGTCGGGCGTGGTGACGCCGCCGAGGATCTTCATCAAGGTCGATTTGCCGGCGCCGTTTTCGCCGACGAGGCCGATGACCTCGCCCGGCCTGACCTCCATGGAGAAGCCGTCCAGCGCGACGACGCCCGGATAGGTCTTGCGCACGTTCTCGAGGCTGAGGAACGGGGCGGTCACGGATGCAGCAATGGATGTGTCGGAATAGTTCATCATGCCTGACAGCGATTGGCGGAACGGCCTCCTCGCAGACTGACGGGCCTGATCGAACCCGTCAATAAAAAGCGAGGCGTCGCGCTGCCCCTCACCCTACCCCTTCCGGGGCGAGCCACTTGTCTCGCCCGTCCTTCGGACCCCCGTATAGAGACGGGGAGAGGGGGATTGCCAGCGTTGGAGCGCTTCCCTTCTCCCCGTCACTATACGGGGAGAAGGTGCCGGCAGGCGGATGAGGGGCAGCGCTAACGACGATCAGTTTCCAGACATCGCCTTCAGATTGGCGGCGTAGGCGTCGACGTCATCCTTGCCGATGATCTTGGTCGGGATGATGATGAGGTTGCCTTCCGGGATGCCCGACTTGTCGCCCTTGAGATAGGCAGCCATCAGCTTCATGCCCTGATAGGCCCATTCGAAGGGCTGCTGCACGACGGTGGCGGCAATGGTGCCTTCCTTGACGCCGCCCAGCGTGATCGGATCGTCATCGAAGCCGACGACGGTGATCGAGCCGAGCTTGCCGGCGTCGCGCAGCGCTTCATAGATGCGCGGCGTGTTGTAGGAATAGAAGCCGACCATGCAGGTGACGTCGGGGCTGGCGACCAGCGCGTCCTCGACATTCTTCTTGGCGCGCGCCTGGTCGATGTCGTCGCCGCGCACGTCGATCAGCTCGATCTTGGTGCCGGCCAGGCCGTCCTTCATGCCCTGGATGCGCTCCTTGGCGTTGTCGGCGCCGAGCAGGCCGACGAAGCCGAGGCACTTGCCGCCATTGGGCATCGCCTTCTTGGCGATTTCGGCCGCCTGCTTGCCGGCATCGACATTGGACGAGCCGATATAGGCGACGCGCTTGGTCTGCGGTGCGTCAGAGTCGGTGGTGAACAGCGCCGTTTCCGAGGCGATCTTGTTCAACCCATCGGTCGAGGTCTTGGGATCGACGGCCGAGACCATGATGCCCTTGACGCCGGCGGTCACCAGATCGTCCATCAGCCGCTGCTGGATGGCGACCGAGGACTGCTCGGGATATTTGAGCTCAAGATTGTAGTCAGGCAGTTCGCCCTGCGCCTTCTTGACGCCGGCTTCGGCGGCCTTCCAGAAATCGGAAGCGCCGTTGACGACGAAGGCCAGCGTCGGCTTGTCTTGGGCGCGCGCGATGGCCGTGGCCGACAGGCCAAGCAGCAGCGCGGTCGCGGCTACGGATGCAGTTCGTATCAAGGATTTCATGTTCAACCTCCCGTTTGGCTCAGTCGTTGGACCGGCCGATCTTGCATTAACCTGATTTTGGCACTGACCTGATTTGCCGTTTGCAGCGTGGACGCCCTCCTCCTCAAAGGGGTTCCCGGCACCGAAAGAATGGCGTCGTTCCAGCCACGATCATGGACCTTAGAGACTCATCCTTCGTTCGTAAATAGTCCGATTTGTCTGACATATCACATATCCGAGACAAGGGTTGCGGAGGTAGGTCCGCTCGCCACCGGGCCATTTTTCGTACTCTCCCGCCGCCCCGAACGTCACCGACCGGACGCGACGGATTGACGGTACAGGGCATTTTTGTATTAGTAAACAGTATTAGTTCCACGCCAATGCCGGGGTTTCGCGGTGCGCCCGCCGCCGAGCCGTGGTCACCGCCGGCCCGCCACCCAAGCCTTCCGCCCTTTAGGTTTTGGCTTGTATGGGGATTCATGGCGGATGGACCTCTGGTATACTAATAGTTATAAACGACCTTGGGGTTACCGCTATAAATCGACGGCGTCACGCCATCTTGCCGGCCTGACCGGCCTGCCAGACTGGGATTTGCCATGAGCGAGACGACGGATCGGGCCAGCGACACGGCGAGGCGGCGCAAAGCGCCGGCCAAGGGCGCCAAGGGCCGCGTCACCATGATCGATATCGCCAGGGCGGCCGGCTGCTCGCAGGCGACCGTTTCCTTCGTGCTCAACAATTCGCCAGGGATCAAGCTGTCGCAGCAGACCCGCGAACGGGTGATCGAAACCGCGCGCACGCTCGGCTACGCCGCGCCCGCCTTCTCAGCCCTCCACCCGACGTTGCCTGCCTTCGGGGGGCCCGCCTTCGAAGGGCTGGACGGGGTGATCGGCTTCGCCGTCGACCAGCTCGCCACCAGCCCGGAAGCCGTGGTCGCCATCGAGGGCGCGCGCCAGGCCTCGTGGAATGCCGGCAACGTGCTTCTGGTGGCGCAGACGCTGGGCGATTCCGTCATGGAGCCGCGCGCCATTTCAGCGCTGACCAAGCGGGGCATTTCGGCGCTGATCTACATGACCATCTTCACCCGCGAGATCACAGCGCCCGACTACCTCTACGGTCTCGACATCCCGGTGATCCTGCTCAACTGCTATACGGCGGACTATGCCTTCCCTGCTGTGGTGCCGAGCGAGATCGCCGGCGGCCAGAGCTCGACCCGCCATCTGATCAGCCACGGCCACCGCCGCATCGCCACCATCACCGGCGAGCCCTGGATGCAGGCCGCCCAGGACCGCCTGAAAGGCTACCGCCGCGCGCTCGCCACCGCCGACATCCCGTTCGACCCCGAGCTGGTGGTCGAAGGCGACTGGTCGGCCAGCGCCGGCTACGCCGCCACCGTCAAGCTGCTGGCGCTCAGGGATAAGCCCACCGCCATCTTCTGCCAGAACGACCGCACCGCGATCGGCTGCTACGAAGCGCTGAAGGAAGCCGGCCTGCACATTCCGCAGGACATCTCCGTGGTCGGCTACGACGACGAGGAAATCGCCCGCCACCTCTTCCCGCCGCTGACGACCTCGATCCTGCCGCATATGGCGATGGGCCAATGGGCGATCGAACAGCTGGAAGCGCCGGCGGCGCCTGGACGGGGGCGGTATCCGATTACGAAGCTGGAGTGCCCGCTGGTGGAGCGGGAGAGTGTGAGGGGGGTGGCGGGCTGACGGCGGCGCGGCTGGGCAGCAAAGGGAGCGCCGAACTGGACGTTG
>NZ_RZQY01000290.1:0-7144 GCF_003998575.1 Mesorhizobium sp. M7A.F.Ca.CA.001.10.2.1
GCGACGATCTGTTCGGCGCGCTGAAGGCCTGGCTGAAGCGCGAATATGGCATCGTGGTCAAGGTGCTGCCGGTCGCCACCATGCCGAACTGGCGCCGCCGTTATGATCGTCATTCGCAGCGCCTGTTCCTGTCCGAACGCCTGTCGCCGTTCGACCAGTTGCGCGAAGTCGCGATGGAGGCCTGCCTGATCCGCATGACGGTCGCGGTCGCCGGCGAGATCCAGGCGCTCAAGCTGAGCACCGACGAGGCGCGCCGCCTGGCCCGCTTCGAACTTGGCCGTTATGCGGCGCATGCGCTGATGATGCCCTATCAGGCCTTTCACGCGGCTGCCGTGCGCGCCCGCTATGACATCGATGTCCTGCGTTCGCGCTTCGGCGTCTCCTTCGAACAGGCAGCCAACCGGCTGACCATGCTGCAGCGGCAGGGTGCCTCGGGGGTGCCGTTCTTCATGCTGGAGGTCGACAATGCAGGCAACCGCTTCCGCAAGGCCGGCAGCCAGGGCTTTCCACAAAGCCGCTTTGGCGGCGGCTGTCCCAAGCTGCCCGTGCATGTTGCCTTCACCCAACCCGGCCAGGTCTTCGTCGAGGCAGTGGAAATGCCCGACGGCGCCGAGTTCCTGTGCATCGCCCGCACACTGGAAGGGCCGCAAGGCGCATTCTCGGAACGTCCGCGCCGCACCGCGCTGCTGCTCGGTTGCGACATCGGCTTTCGGGACGAGATCGTCTATGGCGCGGCATT
This sequence comes from Mesorhizobium sp. M7A.F.Ca.CA.001.10.2.1, assembly GCF_003998575.1. Lineage (NCBI taxonomy): Bacteria > Pseudomonadati > Pseudomonadota > Alphaproteobacteria > Hyphomicrobiales > Phyllobacteriaceae > Mesorhizobium > Mesorhizobium sp. M7A.F.Ca.CA.001.10.2.1. The sequence continues at coordinate 740 of NZ_RZQY01000290.1, forward strand.
GCCCGGTGCGGCAATCACCGCAAAGGCCGGCAGTATTGCGGCGACGCCGGTCGGGCCTGCCTGCCGGCTTTGCGAACGCGTCGGCTGCCTGGCGCGGGCCGAGCCGCCGGTGACGCGCCCGCTCGGCCTTGACGAGATGGTGACGGGCCTGAGTGCCTTCGATTTCCAGTAACGCCGTGTCCTCTGAAATGGGGGCAAGGTGCCATAATTGTCGCCGGCCGCTGGCTCAGTTCCGGCCTGCGCCTTTGCGTTACGCGAACAGAGCATCTTTTTGTCGTCCCTTGCGCATCGTCCCGTCCACAAAAGCCCGACAGTCGCGCTCATGATCGATACCGCATCGCCGATCGTCGCATCGCCAGCCGTCTCGCCGCGCGAGGAGCGCGTCGGCATGCTTTTGGTCTTCCTGTCGGCGCTGATGTGGAGCTTCGGCGGCACCATCGCCCGCTTCATCACTGTCGGTGACAGCTGGACGGTCATTTTCTGGCGATCCGTCTGGGCAGCCGCCTTCCTGGTCTGCTTCATGGTCTGGCGTGACGGCTGGCGTGGCACGTTGAAGCTGTTCCACGACATGGGTCTGCCCGGCCTTGCCGTCGGGATCTGCTTTGCCACCGCATCGACCGCCTTCGTCGTGGCGCTGGCCTACACCACCGTCGCCAACATCCTTTTGATGCAGGCAGGCGTGCCGTTGCTGGCGGCGCTGTTTGCCTGGGCGTTGTTTCGCGAAAGGGTCGGTGTCGCCACCTGGGTGGCAATCGCCGCCGTCATCACCGGCGTCGCCATCATGGTGTCGGAATCGCTGGATGGCGCCGTCTCGCCCATAGGCGATGGGCTGGCGCTGTTGATCGCGGTCATGTTCTCGGTCGCCACCGTCATCACCCGGCGGTTTTCCGGCGTGCGCATGACGCCGGCGACGTGCCTCGGCACCATGCTCGCGGCCGGCTTTGCCGTCTCGCAGGCATCGACCTTCACCGTGTCAGTCAGCGACATGGGCTTTCTGTTTGCCTTCGGCGTGGTCAATCTCGGCCTCGGTCTCGCCTTCTTCGCCACCGGCGCACGGTTGATCCCGGCGGCCATCGCGGCTCTGCTCGGCACGTTCGAGCCGATCCTCGGCCCGATATGGGTCTGGCTCATCCATTCCGAGGTGCCGTCGGGGCGCACCATCATCGGTGGCGCGGTGGTGGTCACGGCGCTGCTCGTCCATATCGGGCTCGAATTCAAGCGCCAGGCACGGCCCGAACGCGCAGGGGTCACCGGGGTGCCGTCGCCTAATTGAAGCGGCCTGCAGCTTTGCCATTGACAACGTCGCTGCAGCACGGGCAGGCTGGGAATACGGCAACAACAAGACAGGCGTATCTTGCCAAGTCTCCCAGCCGGTCCGATCGGGACCGGACCATATCGTCGTATCTCTGCCCGCGCCACGGCGAAAGCCTATGACGGTATTGGCACGCCTCCCAGGCCGCCTCAGGGGCATCCAGCCATCTCATCGAACCGCCTGCATGGTCTCGGCAGTTCGCGCTTGTCGCCCCTTGGAAAGCTCAATAGTCTGAAGAAAATGCCGGTCGCGCTGATATCGCGACGAGCCGGTGAAGGAACACTCATCAAAGGAGAATAGCATGATCCGCAAAGCGCTCTGGCTTTCGGCAACCTCGGCATTCCTGACATTGTTCACCGTCGGCGGTCACGCCGCGGATCGTGTCGTCAACGTCTTCAACTGGTCGGACTATATCGACAGTTCGATCATCGACGATTTCACCAAGGAAACCGGCATCAAGGTCGTCTATGACACCTTCGATTCCAACGAAATCCTTGAGACCAAGCTGCTTGCCGGCGGCAGCGGCTATGACGTCGTCGTGCCCAGCGGCAATTTCCTTGCGCGCCAGATCCAGGCCGGCGTGTTCCAGAAGCTCGACAAGTCGAAACTGCCCAACATTTCCAACATGTGGGACACGGTTACCGAGCGAACCGCCAAATATGACCCCGGCAACGAATACTCGGTCAACTACATGTGGGGCACGGTTGGCATCGGCTACAACATCAAGAAGGTGCAGGCGGCGCTTGGCACTGACAAGATCGACAGCTGGGACGTCTTCTTCAATCCCGATAGCCTGGCCAAATTGAAGGACTGCGGCGTCTACGTGCTGGACTCGCCGGCAGATATCATCCCGGCGGCGTTGAAATATCTCAACCTCGACCCGAACAGCACGTCACCCGATGATATCGCCAAGGCCGAGGAGACCTTGCTCAAGGTGCGGCCTTACATCAGGAAGTTCCATTCCTCCGAATACATCAACGCGCTCGCCAACGGTGATATCTGCCTGGCGGTCGGCTGGTCGGGTGACGTGTTCCAGGCCCGCAACCGCGCGGTCGAGGCCAAGCAGGGCGTCGAAATCGGCTATTCCGTGCCGAAGGAGGGCGCGCAGATGTGGTTCGACCAGATGGCAATCCCCGCCGACGCGCCGCATGTGGCGGAGGCGCTCGAGTTCATCAACTACATGATGAAGCCGGAAGTTATCGCCAAGTCGTCGAACTACGTGCTCTACGCAAACGGCAACAAGGCTTCGCAGCAATTCGTCGACAAGGCATTGTTGGAGGATCCTTCGGTTTATCCCGATGCCGAGACCATAAAGAAGCTCTACACCGTCTCGCCATACGATCCCAAGACCCAGCGCGTCATCACGCGCACCTGGACCAAGATCGTCACTGGCCAGTAAGCAATCCGACACGGTCCCGGCAGCCACCTGCCGGGACCGTTTCTACCTGGGGCAAGAAGCAAGAAAATCAGGACGGAGTGGGATATGAAATCGCTTGGCAGCATCCGCAGGGATTTTGCACCGTGGAACGACCCGAATGCCAAGCCGTACATCCAGTTCGACAACGTCACCAAGAAGTTCGGTGACTTCACCGCCGTCAACAATCTGTCTCTGACCATCTTCGAGCGCGAGTTCTTCGCGCTGCTCGGCGCCTCCGGTTGCGGAAAGTCGACGCTGCTCAGGATGCTCGCCGGCTTCGAGGAGCCGACAGCCGGCCGCATTCTGCTTGACGGCCAGGATCTGCGTGGCATCCCGCCCTACCGGCGGCCTGTCAACATGATGTTCCAGTCCTATGCGCTGTTCCCGCATATGACGGTCGAGAACAACATCGCCTTCGGTCTCAAGCAGGACGGCATGCCGAAGCCCGAAATCGCATCGCGCGTTGCCGAGATGCTGAAGCTGGTCAAACTCGAGCAGTTCGCCAAGCGCAAGCCGCACCAACTATCCGGCGGCCAGCGCCAGCGCGTCGCGCTCGCCCGCTCGGTCGCCAAGCGGCCGAAGGTGCTGCTGCTCGACGAGCCGCTCGGCGCGTTGGACAAGAAGCTGCGCGAAGAGACGCAGTTCGAACTGATGGATTTGCAGCAGAACCTCGGCCTGACCTTCGTCGTCGTCACCCACGACCAGGAAGAGGCGATGACCATGGCCGATCGCATCGCCATCATCGACAAGGGCGAGGTGATGCAGGTGGCAACGCCGGCCGAAGTCTACGAGGCGCCGGGATCGCGCTTCGTCGCCGGCTTCGTCGGCAATGTGAACATGTTCGAGGGCAAGATCGCGCGTGGCGAGGCCGGCAGCGCCAGCATCGATGCCGGCAACGGCCTCACCATCCGCACCGACAATGCCGGCACCGCCGGCGCCGGGACGGCCGTCACCTTCGCCATCAGGCCCGAAAAGATCAAGGTGTCGTCGAAAAAGCCGGCCGAGGCGGTCAACGCCATCGAGGGCGAGGTCTACGACATCGCCTATCTCGGCGACATGACCGTCTACCATGTCAGGCTGGACGACGGCCAGGTGGTGCGCGCGAGCACCATGAACGCGGCCCGTATCACCGAGGATCCGTTGAGCTGGAACGACCGCGCCTGGGTTTCCTTCCGGCCCGATGCCGGCGTCGTGCTGACGCGGTAGGGGCGACCATGTCGAGCGCCGCCGTCACCACCTCATCAGCCTCTCCGGCATCCAATGCCGGCAAATCCATCCTTGCCAGGCTGGGTGCTGCCTTCGTTGGCCGACTGGTCATCATCATCCCGTATGTCTGGCTGCTGTTTTTCTTCCTCATTCCGTTCGTCATCGTCTTCAAGATCTCGCTGTCGCAGACGGCAATCGCCATTCCGCCCTATACGCCGGCGCTCGATTTCAGCGGCGGCATTTCCGGGTTCCTGGCTCAGCTGAAGCAACTCAGCCTCGACAATTACGCCTGGCTGACGCAGGACGCCCTCTACTTCAACGCCTATGTAACCAGCGTCATCATCGCCGCGGTCTCGACGGTCCTGACATTGCTCGTCGGCTACCCCATCGCCTATGGCATGGCGCGCGCGCCGGCGACGATCCGCCCGACCTTGCTGATGCTGGTGATCCTACCGTTCTGGACCTCGTTCCTGATCCGGGTCTACGCCTGGATCGGCATTCTCAAGCCCGAAGGGCTGCTCAATCAGCTGCTGCTCGCCACCGGCGTCATCCACCAGCCGCTGATCATCCTCAACACCTATACGGCGATCTTCATCGGCATCGTCTATTCCTACCTGCCGTTCATGGTGTTGCCGCTCTATTCCGCGCTTGAGAAGATGGACTATTCGCTGATCGAGGCAGCCAAGGATCTCGGCTGTCCGCCGACAAGTGCGTTCTGGAAGATCACCTTCCCGCTGTCGCTGCCCGGCGTCATCGCCGGCTGTCTGCTGGTGTTCATTCCGGCCGTCGGCGAGTTCGTCATTCCCGATCTGCTCGGCGGCTCGCAGACGCTGATGATCGGCAAGACGTTGTGGAACGAGTTCTTCGCCAATCGCGACTGGCCGGTATCGTCGGCCGTTGCCGTCATCCTGCTGTTGCTGCTGATCGTGCCGATCATGCTCTTCCAGCGGGCCCAGGCGCGCGCTCAGGAAATGGACAGGTGACCTCATGAACGCCACCTGGAGCCGCTTCAACATCACTTCGATCGTGCTTGGCTTTGCCTTTCTCTATCTGCCGATCGTGCTGCTCATCGTCTTCTCGTTCAACGAGTCGAAACTGGTTACGGTCTGGGGCGGTTTCTCGACCAAATGGTACGTCTCGCTGTTCCACAATCAGGGCCTCATGGACGCGACCTGGGTGACGGCGCGCGTTGGCCTGATCTCGGCCACGGTAGCGACCGTTCTCGGCACGCTGGCGGCACTCACCTTGACCCGCTACACGCGCTTCAAGGGCAGGGTGCTGTTCTCCGGCATGGTCTTTGCGCCGCTGGTCATGCCGGAAGTGATCACCGGCCTGTCGCTGCTGCTGCTCTTCGTCGCGGTCGGGCTCGACCGTGGCTTTCTCACCGTGACGCTCGCCCATATCACGCTGACCATGTGCTTCGTCGCCGTGGTCGTGCAGTCGCGGCTCATGACTTTCGACCGCTCGCTGGAAGAAGCCGCGATGGATCTTGGCGCAACGCCGGTGAAGACCTTCTTCCAGATCACATTGCCGGTCATCATGCCGGCGATCGTCTCCGGCTGGATGCTGGCTTTCACGCTTTCGCTCGACGATCTGGTCATCGCAAGCTTCACCTCCGGGCCGGGCGCGACGACGCTGCCGATGAAGATCTACAGCCAGGTTCGCCTCGGCGTGACGCCGGAAATCAACGCCGCCTGTACCATTTTGATCGCCGTCGTGGCGATGGGCGTCATCATCGCCTCGCTTGCCAACAAGCGGCGTGAGGTGCAGCGCCAGCTCGACGAGCAGGTGGCGCAGCGCGGGTGAAAGACAGAAGGCGCAGTGTCGCCTATTCCCCCGAAACGCCGCGGCTGATCGGGGAAATGAACGGCGTGCTCCAGGTTCCGCCGACGAAGAATGATGACTGGTTGGGACCTTGCTGGCCGTTGGCCTGCGTTGCCGCCTGGTCAGGCTGAATGACGCCGCCGGACAAGGCCAGTCCGCGCCCGGCGTAGGACGCGATGCCGGACAGCCAGATCTTGTACTTCGCTGAATTGGCCTCGGCCTTGTCGATCCGCGCCACGCCCTTCGAAATGGTGGCCTTGATCTCGGCACCGTCGATCGGCAATGTTCCGTCAGAGACATCGTCGAGCGCGAAGAAGCCGCCCTGTTCGGTATGTTTGAGGAAGGCCGGCAGGTTGAGCTTGCTCAACGCACCCGGCCCGAAGGTCGCCGAGACCGAGCCGTCGGCATTGTCGAAGATGGAATCCCAGGTTCTGCCCGGCCCCTTGAGGATCACCGAGACGGTGCCCGTGCCGACCGGCACCAGCCGCGTCATCCCTGCCGCCGTGCCGAATGCACCGCCGTCGATGTCGGACGCCAGAAGGCGGATTTCGACCTGTGAGCCTTCCGGCTTGCGATCGAAGCGAAGGCTGGTCTGGATGTTGCCGCCGAAGGCCGAGGCATCGGAGATGTCGAAGACGGACAGACC
>NZ_RZQY01000291.1:0-7080 GCF_003998575.1 Mesorhizobium sp. M7A.F.Ca.CA.001.10.2.1
GCCTTCGCCGCCTGGTATTTGGTGCTGCATTCCTTCGCCGTCAGGCCCTTGGCCGTGCTGTCGTCCGCAGCGGCGGCAGCCTTGGCTGCCTTGGCCGGCTTCGTCTCGGCAGCCTTCGTGGTATCGGCCGGCTTGGCGTCGGTCGTCGCGGCGGCGTCGGTGCCGCACTGAGCCTTGCGGAACTGGTTCCAGGTCGCGCCGGCGAGTGTCCCCGCATCCTTGGCGGCGTTGTATTTCGTGCTGCACTCGGCCATCGTCAGTGCGTTGGCTGGCGCGGCCAGGAACAAGGTCGCGACGGCGAGGCCGGTCAAAGTGGCAAGTCGGTGGATGAGCATAGCGTTTCTCCGTTGCAGCAGCCCATGATACGTCCCTGCAGATCAATATCGCTCAACGGGCGGTTGCGCCAGATGCTAAGTGGCGTATATATCGCCGAAAACCGGTTTCTCCCGATAAGGTGATGAAATCGTTGTCCGTTGTCTGGTTCAGAGCAAGATTTTCCTGGTGCATCCGCGCTGAAAGGCTCGCATGACTTGTATATTGCAACATGGCAGTCTGGGCATGTCAGGTTGCGGCCACGTGTGTGCAGTGCACAACAATGGTTTTCTAAGGATTGGTAACGTATAATCACACAATGTGATCATAGCGCCCTGGCCAATTGTGGCATGACGTGCCGGGGAAGAAACGTCGAGGAAGCTGACTAGCATGGCAGGGAATTATTTCGGCACGGACGGCATTCGCGGACGCGCCAACAAGTTTCCGATGACGGCTGAAATCGCTATGCGGGTCGGCATGGCCGCCGGCCTTTCCTTCCAGCGCGGCAGCCATCGACATCGTGTCGTGCTCGGCAAGGACACCAGGCTTTCCGGCTATATGATCGAGAATGCCATGGTCGCCGGTCTTTGTGCCGCCGGCATGGACGTGTTCCTGCTCGGCCCGATCCCGACGCCGGCTGTCGCCATGCTGGTGCGTTCGCTGCGCGCCGATATCGGCGTCATGATCTCGGCCTCGCACAACCCCTATTACGACAACGGCATCAAGCTGTTCGGACCCGACGGCTACAAGCTCTCCGACGAAATCGAGGAGCGCATCGAGAGCATGCTCGACAAGGATATCGAACTGGCGCTCGCCGATTCCGACGGGCTTGGCCGCGCCAAGCGCGTCGACGGCGTGCATGACCGCTACATCGAATTCGCCAAGCGCACCTTGCCGCGCTCGATGTCGCTCGCCGGCTTGAGGATCGTTGTCGATTGCGCCAATGGCGCGGCCTACAAGGTGGCGCCCGAGGCGCTGTGGGAACTGGGCGCCGAAGTCGTCGCCATCAATGTCGAGCCCAACGGCTTCAACATCAACAAGGAATGCGGCTCGACCCATCCGGCCGGCCTGCAAAAGAAGGTGCACGAAGTGCGCGCCGACATCGGCATCGCGCTCGACGGCGACGCCGATCGTGTCGTCATCGTCGATGAAAACGGCGCGATCGTCGATGGTGACCAGATCATGGCGCTGATCGCCGAATCCTGGCACCAGAGCGGGCGGCTTGCCGGCGGTGGTGTCGTCTCAACCGTGATGTCCAATCTGGGCCTCGAACGCTTCCTCGGCGACATGAAGCTGCAATTGCACCGCACCAAGGTCGGCGACCGTTATGTCGTCGAGCATATGCGTGCGCATGGCTTGAATGTCGGCGGCGAACAGTCGGGTCATATCGTGCTGTCCGACTTTTCGACGACCGGCGACGGCCTGGTCTCGGCGCTGCAGGTGCTCGCCTGCATCAAGCGGCAGGGGCGGCCGGTCAGCGAACTGTCGAAGAAATTCGAACCCGTGCCGCAACTCCTGAAGAACGTCCACATTTCCGGCGGCAAGCCGCTTGAGGAGGCGCCGGTCAAGGCCGCCATCGAAGACGCCCGCAACCGCCTCGGCAAGACCGGACGGCTGGTTATCCGGCCATCAGGGACAGAGCCGCTGATCCGCGTGATGGCCGAAGGCGACGACCCGCAACTGGTCGAGTCCGTGGTCAATGGCATAGTGGACATCATCTCGGAAACGCGCAGCGCCGCTTGATCCCAGCGCGTCCAGCAGGACGTGGATCTGACAACCAGGCGCGCCGCGCTCCCTTAACCGGTCCAAGGCCCGCCCCTCGGCGGGCTTTTTCTTGTCAGCCGCCACTTTGTTCGGTGTCCGTAAATCTCGCGCCTATCCCTAGAAGTTTCGAGATTCGTGGTTAAGCAACAGGGTTAAACGCCTTTTAACCTTTGCAATTCATTATCCACGACTGAAAGCCAATCGCATTTCGGGCGGGTTCGCCGTTCCGAGCTTCTCAGGGGTGACAAGCATGTTCAAGACAGCAAGAAAGGCCCTGCTCGCCTTCCTGTTCGCAGGGTTGGCAGGGCCGTTGTTCGCGGCCGATCTGCCGGAGCCGATGGTTGAAGAGGCTCCGCCTCAGGCCATCTACGAGCAGCCGGTCGAGGTCGGCGGCTGGTATATCCGCGGCGATATCGATTATCACAAGTCGACCGTGCGCGGCATCGACTATATGACCTACACCGTCGATCCCTGTAACTGTACGGTCACGCCCGGCACCAGAAGTTTCGATTTCGGCAAGCTCAAGGGCGGTTTCTCGCTCGGTGCCGGCGTTGGTTACAAGATCAACGACCACTTCCGGACCGACCTGACGGCCGACTATTGGTTCAAGTCGAACTTCAACGGCGGCACCTCGGACATCAACGGTACTTCGACCGAAGTATCGAAGATGAGCGCCCTGCTGCTGCTTGCCAACGCCTATGTCGATCTCGGCACCTACCATGGCATCACGCCTTACGTTGGCGCCGGCATCGGCGGCGCCCGCGTCAAGTGGGATGATGTCTATGACCCGAACACCACCGAGTTCAATCCCGGCAGATCAAGCTGGCGTTTCGCCTACGGTCTGATGGCCGGCGCTTCGTACTGCCTGACCGACAAGATCATTCTCGATGCCGGCTACCGCTTCTCCCATATTCAGGGCGGCCGCATGTTCGACTGGAACATCACCAGCTCCGGTCCCGGCTTCGATCGTGGCATCAACACGCACGAAGTGCGCGGTGGCCTGCGCTACCAGTTCGGTGGCAGCAACGGTTGCGCCGCGCCGGTCGTGGCCTACCAGCCCGAACCCGAGCCGATCTACACCAAGTAACAGCATCTACATTACTTGCATTCTTCACAAACCGCCCGGCCTCAGCCGGGCGGTTTTTCGTTGGGCCGCCTGGAATCGACAGGGGAAATGAATTCGCTAACGCTCTGTTAGCCTTAACCGGCACTTAACCACTATGGTTAACAATGCTCCTTGAAACGATGGCTGCCGCTGCGATTGCGGGCTGCGCCAAATTCGGGAGTCGGGGACCATGAAACTTACATCGCGTATGGCGCTGGCGCTCGGTGCACTGGCCTTCCTGCCGCTGACGCCGGTGCACGCGGCCGACTACGATCCGCCGATCTATGTCGACCAGGCGCCCGACTACGTCCCGGTCGAGGTCGGTTCCGGCTGGTATCTGCGCGGCGACGTCTCCTATCTGGCGCAGAAGAGCTTCGACAATCATGATTTCGCCACCGAAACCGCAGCCTTCAGCGACAAGGAAGATCCGATCTTTGCCAGCATCGGCTTCGGCTACCATTTCAACGACTATCTGCGCGCCGACCTCAATCTCGGCTATCTGCCCGGCAACGAGATCGGCGTCGGCTATGACGATTCAGCGACTGCCGCAGAGCCGACCGTGGCGTCGGCATCCCTTAAGAACTACGCCTTGTCGGGCATACTCAACGGCTATGTCGATCTTGGCACCTATGTCGGCATCACACCCTATCTCGGCGCCGGTATCGGCATCGTCCGCAGCAAGCGCACCCTGTCGGCAAGCTATTTCACCGACAATGGCGACGACACGGACGATTTTGCTGTAAGTGACAGCAAGACCCAGTACTCGCTGGCCTACACGCTGAATGCGGGCCTCGCCTATCAGGTATCGAAGAACGTTTCCGTCGACCTGGGCTATCAGTATTTCTCCGCCCCGGACGCCGAATATGTAGCCGCCGAGAGCCTAGATTCCTATCCGATCCGCAAGGGGATCAGCAATCATCAGGTCAAGCTTGGGCTGCGCTACGATCTTTGGTAGTAGGTACGGCATGCACGAAAACGCAGACGGCGGATCTTTCGGGGTCCGCCGTTTGCGTCTGAAGTCACGACATCCTGATCAGGGATCGCCGGTATCCCGGCAGCGACAAAAACTTTCCTCTTGACGCCCGAAGTCTGAACGCATATCGCCGTCCGTGGGCCACCCCTCCCCAACGAGGGGCCACTATCTGGAAGGATAGACCACGATGACGACGCATACGAAGCCCGGACTCCGTCCGGCAAACCCCAATTTTTCCTCAGGTCCCTGTGCAAAACGTCCCGGCTGGTCGGTCGAGGCGCTGAACAATGCCGCGCTCGGCCGTTCCCACCGCGCCAAGATCGGCAAGACCAAGCTCGAACAGGCGATCGAGCTGACGCGGGAAATTCTCCAGGTCCCGGCGGGTTACCGCATCGGCATCGTGCCGGCGTCGGACACCGGCGCGGTCGAGATGGCGCTGTGGTCGCTGCTTGGCGAGCGCGGCGTCGACATGGTCGCCTGGGAGAGCTTTGGCTCCGGCTGGGTCACCGACGTGGTCAAGCAGTTGAAGCTCGCCGACGTGCGCAAGATCGAAGCCGGCTACGGCGAACTGCCTGATCTCACCAAGATCGATTTCGACCGCGATGTGGTCTTCACCTGGAACGGCACCACGTCGGGCGTGCGCGTGCCGAACGGCGATTTCATTCCCGCGGACCGCAAGGGCCTGACCGTCTGCGATGCGACTTCCGCCGCATTCGCGCAGAGGCTCGACTTCGAAAAGCTCGATGTCGTCACCTTCTCCTGGCAGAAGGTGCTGGGCGGCGAGGGCGCTCACGGCATGCTGATCCTGTCGCCTCGCGCCGTCGAGCGGCTGGAGACCTACAAGCCTTCATGGCCGCTGCCGAAAATCTTCCGCCTGACCTCGGGCGGCAAGCTGATCGAAGGCATCTTCAAGGGCGAGACCATCAACACCCCCTCGATGCTGTGCGTCGAGGATTACCTCGATGCGCTCAACTGGGCGAAGTCGACCGGCGGTCTCGACGCGCTGATCGCCAGGGCGGATGCCAATACGGCCGTCCTCGATCGCTTTGTCGGCAAATCCTCCTGGCTCGGTCATCTCGCCGTCCAGCCGGCGACACGGTCGAACACGTCCGTCTGCCTGTCCTTCACCGACCCGGACGTGTCCGCGCTCGACGCCGAGGGGCAGGCGGCTTTCGCCAAGGGGCTGGTGTCGGTGCTCGACAAGGAAGGCGTCGCCTACGATATCGGTGCCTATCGCGACGCACCGCCCGGCCTGCGCATCTGGTGCGGCGCGACGGTCGAGACGTCGGATCTCGAGGCGCTGCTGCCCTGGCTCGACTGGGCCTTCGCCGCGCAGAAGGCGTCGCTCAAAGCGGCGGCCTGAGATCATTCGCGGCGGCCTTCGGGTCGCCCATTCCCATCAGGATCAAATCCATTTCAAGGAGGCCGCCATGGCGCCCCGCGTTCTCGTCTCAGACAAACTCTCCCCCACCGCCGTGCAGATATTCAAGGATCGTGGCGTCGAGGTCGACTATCTGCCCGATCTCGGCAAGGACAAGGAAAAGCTCGCCGAAGTGATCGGCCAGTATGATGGCCTCGCCATCCGCTCGGCGACCAAGGTCACCGAAAAACTGATCAACGCCGCTACCAATCTCAAAGTCATCGGCCGTGCCGGCATCGGCGTCGACAATGTCGATATCCCGGCGGCAAGCCGCAAGGGCATCATCGTGATGAACACGCCGTTCGGCAATTCGATCACGACAGCCGAACATGCGGTGGCAATGATCTTCGCGCTTGCCCGCCAGATACCGGAAGCCAACGCTTCGACCCATGCCGGCAAATGGGAAAAGAACCGATTCATGGGCGCCGAGATCACTGGCAAGACGCTGGGCGTCATCGGCTGCGGCAACATCGGTTCGATCGTCGCGACGCGCGGCGTTGGCCTCAAGATGCACGTCATCGCGTTCGACCCGTTCCTGTCGGACAGCCGTGCCGAGGAGCTTGGCGTCGACAAGGTCGAGCTCGACGAACTGTTCGCCCGCGCCGATTTCATCACCCTGCACACGCCGCTGACCGACAAGACGCGCAACATCATCGATGCCGCGGCGATCGCCAAGATGAAGAAGGGCGTGCGCATCATTAACTGCGCTCGTGGCGGGCTGGTCGTCGAGGCCGACCTGATCGCGGCGCTGAAGAGCGGCAAGGTGGCCGGCGCCGGCGTCGACGTCTTCGAGGTCGAACCGGCCGAGAACAACGAACTGTTCGGCATGGAGAATGTGGTGGCGACGCCGCATCTCGGCGCCTCGACGACGGAGGCCCAGGAGAATGTCGCGCTCCAGGTTGCCGAGCAGATGGCCGACTATCTGATCAAGGGCGCCGTCTCCAACGCCATCAACATGCCGTCGATCACCGCCGAGGAGGCGCCGCGGCTGAAGCCTTTCGTCAAGCTTGCCGAAGTGCTCGGCGCCTTCGTCGGCCAGGTCACCGAGGATCCGATCAAGGAGGTCGAGATCCTGTTCGACGGCTCCACCGCGACGATGAATACGCGCGCGCTGATCAGCGCCGCACTCGCCGGGCTGATCCGGCCTCAGGTCTCCGACGTCAACATGGTGTCGGCGCCGATCATGGTGAAGGAGCGCGGCATCATCGTCGCCGAGGTCAAGCGCGACAAATCGGGCGTGTTCGACGGCTACATCAAGCTTACGGTGAAGACCGAGCACATGACGCGCTCGATCGCCGGCACATGCTTCTCGGATGGCAAGCCACGCTTCATCCAGATCAAGGGCATCAACCTCGATGCCGAGGTCGGCCAGCACATGCTCTACACCACCAATGCCGACGCGCCGGGCATCATCGGCCTGCTCGGCACCGTCTGCGGCGAGAACGGCGTCAACATCGCCAACTTCCAGCTCGGCCGCAACCGGCCGGGCTGGAAGTTGGCGATGTT
>NZ_RZQY01000292.1:0-7073 GCF_003998575.1 Mesorhizobium sp. M7A.F.Ca.CA.001.10.2.1
GTTCTTCATCGGCAGCGGCGGAGCCAGGCTGCTGTTCCTCACCGAGTTCGGCCCGTTCTTCGCCGCCGGCGTGCTGGTCCACCACATCCATTCGCATGACCGTTCTGTGCCGGCCCTGCTGCTGCTCGCCGCCGCGTTCCTGATCTCCTGCGGAACGCTGTCGGTGACGCAGCGCTGGATGCTCGGCCACTACGGCATTGCCGTCTCCTCGGCCAATCTTGTCTTCGCCAACGCCGTCATGCACGCGGCCCTGATCGGCGCGGTGCTGTTGCGCCACCGTGTGAGGGCATCGGCGCTCACCCTGGCGCTGGGCGGGCTGACCTATCCGCTCTATCTGCTGCATCAGGAGATCGGCTATCTCGCCATCAATGCGGCAACGCCCATTGTCGGCAAATGGATTGCCGCCCTTGGTTGCGTCGTGCTCATGCTTTTCATTTCGTGGGCGATCTGGCGCACCTGCGAACGACCGGTACAGCGGTTGCTCAGGTTCTGGCTCGGCCGTGTGGTCGATGCCGGACGAACGCGGTTTCATCGCCCCTCTGCCGGCGCACAGCCCGCCGAATGAAGAAGGGCGCCTCGCGGCGCCCCTCCGTCTCATGTCTCGCGCTGGTTATTTCGGCAGCTTGTCGTCGACGCCCTTCACATAAAAATTCATGCCGAGCAGCGTGCCGTCGTCGGCGACTTCGCCGTCCTTCAGCCACGGCGTGCCGTCCTGCTTGGCGATCGGTCCCGTGAAGGGGTTCCAGCCGTCGACGATCTTCTTTTCGGTGGCCTGCGCCATCGCTTTCACGTCGTCGGGCATGTTGGTGTAAGCGGACATCTTGACGGCACCGTCCTTGATGCCGAGCCAGACATTGCCAGGCTTCCACGTGCCGTCGAGGGCTGCCTGGACCCGGCTGATGTAATAGGGACCCCAATCATCGGTGATCGAAGTCAGCTGCGCCTTGGGCGCGAACTTGATCATGTCCGAAGACTGGCCAAAGCCCTTCAGGCCCCGCTCTTCGGCCACTTGCAGGGCAGCAGTCGAATCGGTGTGCTGGACGATGATGTCGGCCCCCTGGTCGAACAGCGCCTTGGCGGCGTCGGCTTCTTTGCCCGGATCGAACCATGTATTCACCCAGACGATCTTTGCCTTGAAGTTCGGGTTGATCGACTGGGCGCCGAGCATGAAGGAGTTGATGCCCATCACCACTTCCGGGATCGGGAAGGAAACGATGTAGCCGGCCACGCCGGCCTTCGATTCCTTGGCGGCGATCTGGCCGAGAATGTAGCGGCCTTCATAGAAGCGGGCATTGTAGATGCCAAGATTGTCCGATGTCTTGTAGCCGGTGGCGTGCTCGAACATCACCTTGGGAAATTTCTTGGCGACCTTCACTTCCGGGTCCATGAAGCCGAAGGAGGTGCCGAAGATGAGCTTGCAGCCTTCGCGCGCCAGGCGCTCGAAAGCGCGGTCGGCGTCGGGACCTTCCGAGACGTTTTCGAGATAGGCTGTTTCGACCTTGTCACCGAGCGCCTTCTCCACATCGAGACGGCCCTGGTCGTGCTGGTAGGAGTAGCCGAAGTCGCCGATCGGGCCGGTGTAGACCCAGCATGCCTTCAGCTTGTCCGCAGCTTCCGCCGTCACTGCCAGCGACATGGCGGCGGTCGTGGTCATCAGGGCAATAAGCAGTTTTTTCATTGTGTTACCTCTCTGAGTTAAGCCTTGGAGCTTCCCGTTTGTTTTTATTGTCAACGATCCGGAACGAATGGCTGCCCCAAGGAAGCCGGCGTGTTCATCATCGTCAGACGCTTGTTGCGCGAGATTAGAACGAGAACCACGA
Source organism: Mesorhizobium sp. M7A.F.Ca.CA.001.10.2.1 (assembly GCF_003998575.1). Classification (NCBI taxonomy): domain Bacteria; kingdom Pseudomonadati; phylum Pseudomonadota; class Alphaproteobacteria; order Hyphomicrobiales; family Phyllobacteriaceae; genus Mesorhizobium; species Mesorhizobium sp. M7A.F.Ca.CA.001.10.2.1. Next base: position 1,821 of record NZ_RZQY01000292.1, read on the forward strand.
TGGTTGCCAGATAGGGCAGCGAAGAAAGGAACTGTGAAGGCACTGGAATGCCAAAAGCCTGTGCATGAAGCTGGCCGATCCACACCGCGCCGAAGATGTAGGCGCCGGCCAGCACCCGCCATGGCCGCCAGGAGGCGAACACCACCAGCGCCAGCGCGATCCAGCCGCGGCCGGCGCTCATGTTCTCGACCCATTGCGGCGTGTAGACCAGCGACAGATGGCCGCCGGCAAGCCCGGCACAGGCGCCGCCGAAGATCACCGCGAGATAGCGATAGCGGATGACCTGGATGCCAAGCGCATGGGCCGAGGTGTGGCTGTCGCCGATCGAGCGCAGCGTCAGTCCGGTCCTTGTCTTGAACAGGAACCACATGACGGCCGCGGTGAGCGCGATCGAAATGTAGAAGATCGGGTCCTGACCGAACAGCAGCCTGCCGACGACAGGCATTTCCGTCAGACCGGGAATGTAGAGGTTGGGCAGCCTTTCGCCGGGTTGGCCGACAAAGCTGGTGCCCATCATGCCGGACAGGCCAAGGCCGAGCAGCGTCAGCGACAGGCCGGTCGCCACCTGGTTGGTGGCCAGCGACAGCGTCATGACGGCAAACAGCAGCGAGAACACCGCGCCCATGGCGATTGCCGCCAAAAGGCCGATCCAGGGCGAGCCGGTGAGATAGGTCGCGCCGAATCCGCCGACAGCGCCCATGATCATCATGCCCTCGACGCCGAGATTGAGCACGCCGGAGCGCTCGACCACCAGTTCGCCGATTGCCGCGATCAACAGGGGCGTTGCCGCCGTGGCGATGGTCAGAAGGATGTTTACGGTGATGTCCATCAACGGGCTTCCTTCAACTTTGGCGCGGCTTCGAGTTTCGCGGCACCTTCCGGCTTGGTCAGCGCCAGGCCGACCAGGCGAATGCGGTAGTGGATGAGCGTGTCGCAGCCGAGCACGAAGAACAGCAGCATGCCCTGGAACACCCGCGCCACCTTGTCGGAGATGCCGAGCGCGCTCTGCACCGCTTCGCCGCCGAGATAGGTCAGCGCCAGCACCAGACCGGCGGCAACGATGCCGAGCGGGTTGAGGCGGCCAAGGAAAGCCACGATGATGGCGGTGAAGCCATAGCCGGGCGAAATGACAGGCTGCAGTTGCCCGATAGCGCCCGAGACCTCGGAGATGCCGGCGAGACCCGCCAGAGCGCCTGACAGCAGGAAAGCAAAAAAGACCATGCGGTTGAGGCCGAAGCCGGCGAAGCGCCCTGCCCGCGGGCTTGAGCCCAGCACGCGCACCTCAAAACCTTTCAGCATGCGGCTCATCAGGATCCAGACCAGCACCGCGGCGACCAATGCGAAGACAAAACCCCAGTTTGCCCGTCCGGCATCCGGCATCAGCTCCGGCAACACGGCCGAATCGTTGAACTGGATGGTCTGCGGGAAACCATGGCCCTGCGGATCGCGCCAGGGTCCGCGCACCAGCCAATCAAGGAAGAGCTGCGCGACGTAGACCAGCATCAGGCTGGTCAGGATTTCGTTGGTGCCGAAGCGAGTCTTGAGCAGAGCCGGGATCGCGGCATAGGCCGCGCCGCCGACCATGCCGAGCAACAGCATCAGCGGCAGCACCAGCGGACCTTCGAACTGCGGAAACAGCACGGGAATCATCGAACCGGCAATGCCGCCGAGGATGAACTGGCCTTCGGCGCCGATGTTCCAGATGTTGGCCTTGTAGCAGACCGACAGGCCGACGGCGATCAGGATGAGCGGCGCTGCCTTGATCGCCAGCTCATGTAGCTGCCAGACCTGGCTGATCGGCTCGATAAAATAGATATTGAACGCGGTCAGCGGATTGACGCCGAGCAGCGCGAACATGACGGCGCCGGCAATGATGGTCAGCGCGAAGGCGATGAACGGCGACAGGGCCGAAAACAGCATGGAACGCTGCGGGCGTTTGACGAGTTCGAGGCGCATCATGCCGTCTCCAGCGAGTGTTCGGCGTGGCCTGGTTCGGCGCCGCCCATCAGCAAACCTACCTTTTCGAAGGTTGCCTCGGCGATCGGCATAGGTTTCGACAGCTCGCCATTGTGCATGACCGCGATCGCATCCGATATCTCGAACAGCTCGTCGAGATCCTGGCTGATCACCAGCACCGCCGATCCGCTGCGCGACAACTCGATCAAGGCCTGGCGGATATGAGCGGCAGCGCCCGCATCCACGCCCCAGGTCGGCTGGTTCACCACCATGACGCTTGGCCGGCGGTCGAGTTCACGGCCGACGATGAATTTCTGCAGATTGCCGCCCGAAAGGGCCGCGGCCTCCGGATCCGGCGCACTCTTGCGTACATCCATCGCCTCGATGATGCGTTGGGACGCGGCTTGGATGGCACCGCTCTTCACCATCCCGCCGGAACCGACGAACGCCTTGCCGTCGGTGGCATGGCGCGACAGCAGCAGGTTTTCGGAAAGCTTCATGCGCGGTGCCGCACCGTGGCCGAGGCGCTCCTCCGGCACGAAGGCAGCGCCCAGCAGTCGGCGCCCGGTGATGGTGAGGCCGCCTGCGTCCTTACCGCGAATGCGCACCGAGGATGCATCCTGCTGCGGCACTTCGCCTGAGACGGATTCGAAGAACTCGCCCTGGCCGTTGCCGGCGACGCCAGCGATGCCGATCACCTCGCCCGCCCGGACGTTCAGGTTGATGCCCTTGAGCGGGATCGAGAACGGTGTTGCCGGCTTGCGGCTGAGGTTGCGAATCTCGAGCAGCGGCTGCGCCGTGGCGATCCCCTCGACCGGCGCGCGCACCACGGCCTGCACCTCGTTGCCGACCATCATGCGGGCCAGCGAAGAGGCGGTTTCCTCGCGCGGGTTGCAATGGCCGACGACCTTGCCGTGACGCAGCACGGTGGCGCGGTCGCAGATGCGTTTGACCTCTTCGAGCCGGTGCGAAATGTAGAGGATGGATTTGCCTTCCGAACGCAGGCGCTCCAGCGTCTCGAACAGCTTGTCGGCTTCCTGCGGCGTCAGCACCGAGGTCGGCTCGTCCAGGATGATGAGCTGAGGCGTTTGCAACAGGCAACGGATGATTTCGATGCGTTGGCGTTCGCCTACCGACAGGTCGCCGACCAGCGATTCAGGATCGAGCGGCAGGCCGTAGCTGAAGGAAAGCGCCCTCGCCTTCGCAGCGATGCTGTTGATCGGCGAGCCGTCGTCCAGCGACAGGGCAATGTTTTCGGCCGCGGTCAGCGCCTCGAACAGCGAGAAGTGCTGGAACACCATACCGATACCGAGTTTTTTCGCGACGCCGGGGCTGGAAATCCTGACGGCCTGCCCGTTCCAGAAGATCTCGCCGGCATTGGGCTCCAGCGAACCGAACAGCATCTTCACCAGCGTCGACTTGCCGGCGCCGTTTTCGCCAAGCAGGGCGTGGATCTCACCCCTGGCGATGTCGAGATCGATATGATCGCACGCCGTCAGCGTGCCGAATATCTTGGTGAGGCCACGAACCTCAAGCAGGTTCGTGCCGTCGTGATTTGCACTCACAGTGCCTCCCATCTGGTTAGCCAGACATGTTCTGTGTTCCCGCAGGCATGGTAGGCGCGGCCGGCTCTCATCGGAAAGCGGCACACGTCTTGAAAGAGCTTCAAGAATTTCAGCGGAAATTCAAGGGATAGCAAGGCAGAACGAACTAAGGGATGAGAATGGTCGTCCCTGTGGTCCTGCGGCCCTCGAGGTCGGAATGCGCCTTGCCGGCGTCCTTCAGCGCGTAGCGCTGGTTGATCTTGATTTCGACCGCGCCGCTGAGCACGACCTCGAACAGGGCGGCGGCAGAAGCGTCGAGGTCCTCGCGTTTTGCGTTGTAGACGAACAGTGTCGGCCTTGTTGCGAACAGCGACCCCTTCTGTGCCAGCAATGACATGCTGAACGGCGGTATGGGTCCCGATGACTGGCCAAAGCTGACGAACATGCCAAGCGACCGCAGGCAGTCCAGCGAAGCCGGAAATGTGTCGTTGCCGACCGAATCGTAGACAACGTCGCATTTTTTGCCGCCGGTGATGGCGGCGACGCCGGCAACGAAATCCTGTTCCTTGTAGTTGATGACATGGTCGAAACCATGCGCCCTGGCGAGCTCGATCTTGTCGGACGAGCTGGCGGTGCCGATGACGGTGGCGCCGAGATGTTTTGCCCATTGGCCGAGGATCAGCCCGACGCCGCCTGCCGCGGCGTGGAACAGGATCGTGTCGCCGGCCTTCACCTTGAACGTCCGGCGCAGCAGATATTCCGCGGTCATGCCCTTCAGCATCATCGCCGCGGCCTGTTCGTCGCTGATGCCATCCGGAACCTTGACGACGCGGCTGGCATCGATGACGCGCTGTTGCGCGTAAGCGCCCGTCGTCACGGCATAGGCGATGCGATCGCCAGGCTTCAGCCAGTCGACGCCCTGGCCGACCTCCAGCACCACGCCGGCGGCTTCGCTGCCTGGCACGAGCGGGAAGCCGCCAGGCGGCGGGTAGAGGCCAGAGCGATGGTAGACATCGATGAAATTGAGGCCGATCGCGGTGTGCCGGACCAGGATCTGCCCGGATCCCGGCTGGCCGGGGTCAGCGTCCTCATAGGTCAGAACTTCCGGGCCGCCATTGGCGTGAATGCGGATCGCTTTCGACATGCTAGGCTTCCTGTGGGGCTAGGCTTCCTGTGGGAGCGGCTGATCAAGCCTTTTTGGCACCGAGATTGGGAAAGAACTGCATGATGCCACCGATGCAGGCAAGGTAAAGCCCGGTGATGGTAATGCCGATCTTGGTGAAGGTGCTGACCTGTTCGCCCAGCACGCCGATCTGATCATAGAAGGCAGCGAGTGCCGCCTGGGCCAGGGCAAGCGCGCCGAAAGCGCACCACAAGAGAGTCATCCCAAGGTTGATGCGCCGCAGCCGCACCACCCGCACCGGGTGGATGAAGTTGATCGGCACGAAAGTCAGGACGCCGGCCACCACCACAACCGCGAACGAAACCCATTGTCCGGGCTCGATGACGAACAGGGTGAACACCACCATGTTCCAGACCACGGGGAATCCCTTGAAGAAATTCTCCTTCGTCTTCATGCCGGTGTCGGCATAGTAGATGGCGCTGGACACGACGATGATCGCCGCCGACAGGAAAGACAGGCCCTCGCCCATGAAGCCGCGCTGATAGAGCGCGAAGGCCGGGATCAGCACGTAGGTCACGTAGTCGATGATGTTGTCGAGCAGTTCGCCTGACCATGTCGGCAGGATCTCCT
>NZ_RZQY01000293.1:0-7073 GCF_003998575.1 Mesorhizobium sp. M7A.F.Ca.CA.001.10.2.1
GACCAACCCTGCTCGCCGATCAGAGGGACGAAGCGCACGCCGCCGAAATCCTCCTCGCTATAGGTTGCGGCGCCTGTCCGGGTGACTTTGAGCAGACGTTGCAAATCCGGGTCGTCGCCGACCGGAATGACGAGCCTGCCGCCGACATCGAGTTGCTCCTGAAGGGCGAGCGGTGCGCCGGGACCACTGGCTGTCACCACGATGGCGTCGAACGGCGCCGCCTGCGGCCAGCCCTTGGTGCCATCGCCTGTCCGAACCTCGATGTTTTGGTAGCCGAGTTTTTCAAACCGCCGCTTCGCGGCTTCGGCCAAACCGGGATGACGCTCTATCGTGTAGACCTGTTCGACGATCCGGCTCATCACCGCGGCCGCGTATCCCGAGCCGGTGCCAATTTCGAGCACATGGTCACCCGGTTTGACATCCGCCATCTCGATCATGAACGCGACAATGTAGGGTTGCGATATGGTCTGGCCATCGGCGATCGGCAGCGGCGTGTCTTCGTAAGCAAATTCCTCGAAGCCGGGTTCGACGAAGGCCTCGCGTGGAACTTCGCGCATTGCCTGCAGAATCTCACGGTCATGAATGCCACGCCGGCCGACATGGATATTGACCATTCGATCACGGGCACGAGGAAGATCGAGCATCTTTTAGCTCCCTTTGGTGCAACGCTTCGAGGCTATCCTTCGCGGTACCTGCCTTGAGCCTGGTCTTCGCGATTTCAGTTTCTAACCGCCGGAGGACTTCAAGGTTCCCGCCTATTTGCGGATAGGGCCGCAAGCCCGGCCGAGATGGCGTCCGGTCTCTCGGCCGCGTGGGTCGTGACGCCGACCCGAACGCGGCAGTCGGGGGTTGCTCAAGCGCAAAGATGCCCCAGTTATCACCAGCGAACCGAAGCTGGAGATGTCGATGAACGACAAGGCTGCCGCGACGCCGCAGGCCATCGGCCACGAACGGATCGACCTCATGGACCGCTACTGGCGCGCCGCGAATTACATCTCGGTCGGCCAGATCTACCTGCTCGACAATCCGCTGTTGCGCGAACCGTTGAAGGCCGAACACGTCAAGCCGCGGCTGCTTGGCCATTGGGGCACGACGCCGGGGCTGAACTTTCTCTACGTGCATCTGAACCGCGTCATACGCGAACGCGACCTCGATGCTCTGTTTATCTGCGGGCCGGGCCATGGCGGTCCCGCAATGGTCGCCAACGCCTGGCTCGAGGGCACCTATAGCGAGATCTATCCCGATATCGGGCAGGGCGAAGACGGCCTCAGGAAACTGTTCCGGCAGTTTTCCTTCCCCGGCGGCGTGCCAAGCCATGCCGCGCCCGAGACGCCAGGCTCCATCCATGAGGGTGGTGAATTGGGATATGCGTTGGTTCACGCCTTTGGCGCGGCCTTCGACAACCCGGATCTGGTGGTTGCCTGTATCGTTGGTGACGGCGAAGCCGAGACCGGTCCGCTCGCGGCGGCATGGCATTCCAACAAGTTCCTGAACCCGATGTCGGACGGCGCCGTCCTGCCGATCCTGCATCTCAACGGCTACAAGATCGCCAATCCAACGATCCTCGGCCGTATGGACGATCAGGAGTTGCGAAGTCTCTTCGCCGGCTATGGCTACGAACCGTTCTTCGTCGAAGGCCACGAGCCGCTTGCCATGCACCAGTCGATGGCCGCGACGCTCGACACGGTGCTCGATCGCATCCGGTCCATTCAGGAGCAGGCACGGGCTCCGGGATGGCATGGTCAACGCCCGCAATGGCCGATGATCGTGCTGCGCAGCCCCAAGGGATGGACAGGTCCCAAGGAGGTCGATGGCGAGAAGGTCGAGGGTTTCTGGCGTTCGCATCAAGTGCCGGTGTCGAACGCACGCGGAAATGAGGGCCACCGCAAGATCCTCGAGAACTGGATGCGAAGCTACGAACCGGGAGAGCTGTTCGATGAAAGCGGGCATCTGTTGCCGGGGCTCGCGGCACTTGCCCCAACAGGGACAAAGCGCATGGGCGCAAGCCCGTACGCGAATGGCGGACTGTTGAAGCGCGATCTTGTGCTTCCCGACTGGAAAAGCCTGGCGCTGGAAGTGCCTCGTCCGGGAGGCGTCGTCGCTGAAGCGACGCGGATTTGCGGAAGCTATCTTCGCGAGGTGTTCCGCCTCAATGCCGAGGCGCGGAATTTTCGCCTGATGGGGCCGGACGAGACGTCATCCAACCGCCTCGACGAGGTGTTCGAAGTTACCGATCGGCTCTGGATGCAGCGCATTGAACCCTACGACGTCCATCTTTCCCGTGACGGACGTGTCATGGAGGTGCTCAGCGAGCACCTCTGCCAGGGCTGGCTTGAAGGCTATCTGCTCACCGGCCGCCACGGCCTGTTCTCCTGCTATGAGGCCTTCATCCACATTGTCGATTCGATGGTCAACCAGCATGCCAAATGGCTGAAGACCTCCGGCGAGCTTGCCTGGCGCAAGCCGATCGCCTCGCTCAATTACCTTTTGACCTCGCATGTCTGGCGGCAGGATCACAATGGTTTCAGCCATCAGGATCCGGGCTTTGCCGATCTGGTCGCCAACAAGAAGGCCGATACGGTAAGGCTCTATTTTCCGCCGGATGCCAACACCCTGCTGTGGATCACAGATCATTGCCTGAGAACCTATAACCGCATCAATGTCATTACCGCCGGCAAGCAGCCGGCACCGCAATGGCTGTCCATTGAAGAAGCCGAAGCGCATTGCAAGGCGGGGGCGGGCATCTGGGAATGGGCCGGTACGGTTGCTCAGGGCGAGGAGCCCGACGTGGTCATGGCCTGCGCCGGCGACGTGCCCACCCTGGAAACGCTGGCCGCGACCGACATTCTGCGCTCTGCGATCCCCGACCTGAGAATCCGTGTCGTCAATGTTGTCGACCTGATGACGCTGCAGTCGAACACCGAGCATCCGCACGGGCTCGCCGATGGAGACTTCGATGCGTTGTTCACGAAGACACGGCCTGTAATCTTCGCCTATCACGGCTATCCCTATCTTATTCATCGCCTGACCTACCGTCGCGCCAACCATGACAACATGCATGTGCATGGCTTCCGCGAGGAGGGCACCACGACGACGCCGTTCGACATGGTGGTGCTCAACGAACTCGATCGCTACCACCTCGCGCTTGCCGCCATCGAACGTGTGCCGGGACTGGCCGAAAGGGCTGAAGGGCTTGCCGGCGAACTCCACGGCCGGTTGGTGAAGCACAGGGCTTATGTCCGCGAGCACGGCGAGGATATGCCCGAAATCCAGAAATGGAGCTGGCCCGACAAAGGCGCGGCAAAGGCGCGCCAATGACGCGTCGGTCGATCCTGGCGCTGAATGCCGGTTCGTCCAGCATCAAGTTCGCGCTTTACGATCTTGTCTCGTCACAGGATATGCAGCTCGTTTCGCGCGGCACGTTGGACTTGGGCGACACACCCACACTCCGCGCAAAAGCGGCCGACGGAACGGTGCAGTGCGATCGGCAGCTCGCCACCGACAAGCCGCGGGACGCGGCCATAGGCGAGATGCTGAATTGGGTGCAGGGCGAAATCGGCGAAAGAAACCTGCTCTGCGCCGGCCATCGTATCGTGCATGGCGGAAGCGAGTTCATCGAACCTGTCCGTCTGGCCCCAGACATCATCGACGCCATCGACAGACTGACGCCGCTCGCTCCGCTGCATCAGCCTCGCAGTCTCGCGCCGGTCCGCGCGATAGCCGCCTTGCAACCGGACCTGCCACAGGTTGGTTGTTTCGACACCGCTTTCCACCAGACGATCGATCCGCTCGTGCGGCGCTTCGCCCTTCCGCGCCAATATGAAGGGCAAGGCTTGCGCCGCTACGGGTTTCACGGTCTCTCCTATGAATACATCGCCGGGCGGCTCAGCGGGATATCGCCAACTCTTGCGGCGAAACGCACCATCGTCGCCCATCTCGGCAATGGTGCCAGCCTTTGCGCTTTGCGCGAGGGCAAGAGCATCGATACGACGATGGGGTTTTCGGCCCTGGATGGCCTCGTCATGGGCACGCGGTGCGGCGCCATCGATCCCGGCGTGCTGTTGCACTTCCTACTGGAAAGAGGCATCGCGGCTGAGGAGCTGCAGACGATGCTTTACGAGAAGTCGGGACTGCTCGGCGTATCCGGTATTTCGGGCGACATGAGGACGCTGGAAGGGAGCAACGATCCTCGCGCCCAAGAGGCGATGGCGCTTTTTGCCTTCCGCGCGGCGAGGGAAGCAGCAGCGCTTGCAAACACGATGGGTGGTCTTGAATGCCTCGTGTTCACCGCCGGCATCGGCGAACGGTCCGCGTCCATCCGCAAGGCCATATGCGAAAAATTGACCTGGCTTGGCGTGGTGCTTGAAGAACGCGCCAACGACATCCACGCCGAAATCATCAGTCGTCCCGAGAGCAAGGTGGAGGTGCGCGTGATTGCGACCGATGAGGAAAGTGTCGTTGCACGTCACAGCCGCAAGGTGATGCAAGCCTGAAGGCTCGCCATTGGCATCGGAAACCCGACGTCGGTTGGGCTCGGTAAAAGCGCGGGCAAGGGCATTCCCTGTACGAAAATTACCAAGCAAGCGGTCGGGGGAACCAACGGCCCATGGAAATATTGTGCGAGCAATCTCGGCTAAACCCGAGACCGTCGGCACGATGATCAGGCCGACAGCCTTACTTCAGGCATTGGCTGAGGAATCCATGTTTACGGACGATGTTGCGGTGAGGCGCCTGAAAATCCTGGTCCAGCAATATGTCGAGACACGCAAGAAACGCCACGATGTGATCTCTACCGCCAAGGCCGGAACCGCAATTCGGGAGGTGATGCCAAGTTGCCCGCTTTCGGGAAAGGCCTTCGATGATCTGATTGCGGCCTGCGCCATCGAGCATGGCCTGGCTGTGCTCTTCGACAATCCGGGTACATCAGGCACTGAAATCTGAGGCTGGCGCTTCCGATTCCATCGTCGCAATGAGGAGTTCAGTCGGCATGTCCAGGTACTTTTTCGACCTTCGAGACGAGAGCGGAAGCTTGCAGGAGGATCCCGAGGGCCAGGAATTTTCTGATCTAGCGAGCGCCGAGGAAAACGCGATGGCGTCGGCGAAGGAAATCCTCGCCGAAGAACTGCTGCATGGCAAGCCGCTGCGTACCGGATTGGCCTTCGAGATTTTTGACGAGAACCGCAACCTGGTGCTGCGCTTCCCCTTTGCGCTCGCGGCCGAAAAGGCCGGCGAGCCCCCTTAATCCCGAATTGCCTGGCGGCCGATCCCCTGCAGGGGTCATGCAAGCCGGGCCTCAATGCGTCCTATCCTTCCGCCTTGAAGTTTCTGGCTTCTTTCTCGACCTTGGGGCTGTCCTTGCCATGCTTTTGCATAAGCTCCTTGGCCTGCTTGGGTGAGACGTCGGTGGTCTCTGCCAAGCGCAGCGCCTTCTTGTCCTTGCTTTCGGTCTTCTGCTTCTTGGCCGTCATGGCTCTTGAACTCCCTTGAAGCCTGTTCCGATCGATCTTTGCCGGTCCCGAGCATATCCAGATGAATTGTCATTGCCTGGTTTGCTTCGACGAGACGTCAACGAGACGATGCGGGTCAGGTTCCGTGCATCGTCTGCTCATGTCCGAACTTGTCACGCCACGCGGCGATACCGATGGCGATCTCGGATGAATTCATTGAAGAAGCGGCCTTTTGAGAAAGCTTTGGTGAAAGCGGCATAAGTTACCGGAGCAACATCCTCATAGTCGTAACGTTTGCCGCTCGGAACAAACCAGACCGAGAGGATCCTGGTGGCGGGGTCGTATTGTGCGTTTCGGATCACGGTCGATGGCATGGTGGCACCCGACGGGTCTGCCCGAATAACCCGTTAGCGATCGTCAGGTTCCGCCGATGCCCTCGCGCCTTGCACCGCGACTACCGGTCGCGCGGGTTGCCCAACTTCGGGTCGCGCTTCCTCGAATATCGGTCGATGCGTGGCAGGCTGTCATCAAACTCGATGTACGGTAGCCTCAGATCCCAATAGGCATGGGCTTGCGGCTGAAAACCTTCAGGTTTGTCAAGAAAACCGACCGTCACGTAGAACTCGTCCGGCAGACCTTCGTCGCTATAGCCTATCGAGCTTCCACAGTCCGGGCAGAACGTGCGGGTGACGCCTGGCGTTTTCGAAAAGGCCTTCGGTGTCCCTCTAAGAAGCTGAAATTGCTCAGGCCGGTAACCGACCCAGATTGTCATCGGACTTCCGATGGCCCGGCGGCAATCGTCGTCGTGATCGTAGCATATCCAGAAAGGCTCTCCGTCCATGGCTGCGGCGATCCCTCCGCAGAAGCAGGCTCCGGTCTCGCGCCGCATCGTCTGTCCATCCTGTCGCGCCCAAGGGACGTTCAGAGAGCGGCCAAGCGGCCGCTCCCGTTCAAGGTGAAGTCCTCGAAATCATGCATCGTGATGCTCGGGCATGCTCTTGAGCTGATCCTTGGTCCAGTTCGTCACCGCGTGAACGTCGCCGTCTTCATCGCGCATGAATTCCAACTGGCTCGCGGGAACGGCCACCGGCTTGGCACCTATGCCGAGAAAGCCGCCGACATCGATGACGACCTGACTGGCGGCTCCAGAGCCGTGGACGTGCGAAACGCTGCCGACCTTGTTGTCGTCCGCGTCGTAAATCGTGGCGTCTTCGAGAATGTCTGGTGTCAGTTCGGTGCTTGTGAGGCGTACGCGGTTGGTGTGATCCATCGTTCGAGACTCCTGTTGGGTGGAGTATTTGAACCTCTCAGCCGAGCAAACGTTCCGAAGAATTTCGGGGCGACGGACGGACGACGCAAGGACGCAAGAACCCTCAAATCAGCCTCGGGCCCGAATTGACTCGCAAAGCTCTGTACGGAAGCGTACAAAAGGAAATCGTCAGCAGCACAATTGGGCGCTGACGCTTGGGAGTGACCACCGCTCTTGCCCATCGCGAGGCATGGCGTTGCATGGCAAAGGCGCCCGAGCACCCCGGTCTGCCAGTAGACGCGATAACCGCGCTGGCGCGGGATACAGGCGCCACTGAACAGCAGATACGCGAAATCATATTTCTCCAAGAGTTCGAT
>NZ_RZQY01000294.1:0-7050 GCF_003998575.1 Mesorhizobium sp. M7A.F.Ca.CA.001.10.2.1
GAGGTGCGTATGACCAGCGGGCCGTTCGGGATCAAGGGGGACTGCCACAACTCTACGAGGTCGTCCATCTTGAGGACACCCTTGTCGACCATCTTGCGCAGATTGCCGGAGCTGTAGCCATCCTTGAAGTCGCCGACGCCGGAGGCCCAGGTGGTGCCGGCATCGAAGGTGCCCTTCAGAACTTCAAGGACAAGCTGTTCATGGCCGCCGCCGAAACCGGTCGACGCGAAATAGCTCTTCACATCCATGCCGATGTCTTTGGGCAGCGAGGTGACCGGGACCAGGTAGCCGGAAGTCGAATCGGGATCGGCGAAACCGAGTTTCTTGCCCTTCATGTCAGCGAGTGTCTTGATGCCGGAATCCGCACGGGCGACCATAACCGAATGGTAGCCGGTCGAACCGTCGGTCTGGACCGTCGTCAGGATCGGCTGAACCGCGTCCTTGTTCTCGAGGTAGACCTTGGCGTAGGCGGAAGCGCCGAGTTCGGCATAGTCGAGCGTGCCGCCGAGCAGACCCTGGATGACGCCGTCGTAGTCGGCGGCCGGGAACAGCGAAACTTTCTCGACGCCGAGAACTTGCTTGATGTGGTCGGCGAAGCACTGGTAGTTGCGCAGACGGTCGGCTTCGTTCTCGCCGCCCAGAATGCCGACGCGGAATTCCTTCAGATCCTGTGCCTGGACCGAGCCCATCGCCATGGCCATGACGGAAACGGCACCGAAAAGTATCTTTCTAAACATCTCGTCTCTCTCCTGTTGGTCCCGGCATCGCGCCGGCTGCGTTGGGATATGATGCCCTTGACGCGGGCTGGCGATCCAGGTCGCTCAGTAACCAGGAAAGGCTGGCTCAAGCGGTCCGGCGGATGCGGCGATTTTTTGCTTGATGATGACACTGGTCGAGGTGATGGCCTCGGAGATTTCGCCGCCGCTGCTGTCGGCGCCGTAGACCATGCGCACGGCCTCGCGGTTGAGCTCTTCCGGCGGGCCGTCGAAGACGACCTTGCCGGCAGCCATGCCGATGATACGGTTGCAATAGGTGCGGGCCGTGTCCAGCGTGTGCAGGTTGGTGATCACGGTGATGCCTTCGCGCAAATTGATATCCTGCAGCGAATCCATAACCACCTTGGCGTTGAGCGGATCGAGTGACGCGATCGGCTCGTCGGCGAGGATCACCTTCGGCTGCTGCATCAACGCGCGGGCAATGGCGACGCGCTGCTGCTGGCCACCCGACAAGGTGCCGGCGGCCTGCAGCGCGGTGCGGGCGATATCGAGACGCTCCAGCGCTGCTATCGCCTCGGCTCGTTCCTCGCGGGAGAAGATGCCGAGCAGGTTCGACATGGTGGAGCGGTGATTCAGCCGGCCGAGAAGCACATTGGTCAGCACGTCGAGGCGCGGCACCAGGTTGAACTGCTGGAAGATCATGGCGCAATCGCGCTGCCAGCGCCGTAGTGGCGAACCGCGCAGCTGGGAGACCTCGGCGCCGTCAAAAAAAATCGACCCCTGGCTGGGATCGATGAGACGGTTGATCATGCGAAGAAGGGTCGATTTGCCGGCGCCCGAACGGCCGATGACGCCAACCATCTGACCCTGCGGGATCGCGATGTTGATGTCGCTGACGGCAGTGTTCTTGCCAAATCGTCGGGTGACACCGCGGATTTCGAGCGTGGCGGAATTTGCTGGCATGGGGGCAGGTTCCAGGTCCGGACCATTGATCGTCAGGCTCTCGCCTAGCGCAGCCACATGAACCTGCCGTGTCGCGGTGATGTCAGTTTTGTTACGCTCCACAGGCTGGAGTCTAGTGTCGACCCTGGGTCAGCAGTCGAAGGTGATTTGGAACGCGGGCCTGGCGAGCTGGTGCCATCAAGCGTTCCAGACAAGGGCCGTCATGGCGCCGATGCTGGTGTCGAGAGGCATGTCATGCGGATAGTAGGGGCCGGGGCGGTTTGTGATAATGCCCCGCTGCCCCGCGTCAGTGACCGCCATTCCTGGACGTCGCTATCCACCATATTTCTCTAGGAACGTCTCGGCCTCAAGCTCCCGGAAATCATCCAACGCGGCGCGCAGCCTTGCATGGTCCCAGTCTCACCAGGCGAGCGCCTGGTAGCGTTCGGCCGTGCGGCGATCGAAGCGCTCGCGGATCGGTTTGGCCGGCACGCCGCCGACAATGGTATAGGGCGCGACATCTTTCGAGACCACCGCACCCGCGCCGACCGCGGCGCCATCGCCGACGGTGACGCCGGGCAGGATAGTCGAGCCGTGACCGAGCCAGGTGTCGTGGCCGATGGTGACGCGTTTGGCGCGGCGCTGGGCGAAGAATTCTGTCTCGTGCTCGGCATCGTCCCAGTAGTCCGAGGCGCGATAGGTGAAGTGATGCAGCGTCGGCCGCCAGGTCGGGTGGTTGGTGGCGTTGATGCGAACGCTGGCCGCGATGTTGGCGAACTTGCCGATCGTCGCGCACCAGACGGAGCAGTCCTGCATCATGTAGGAATAGTCGCCGAGTTCGCTTTCCGAGACCCGGCTGCGGTCGGCGATCTCGGTCCAGCGGCCGAGCGTCGAATTCTGTACATCCGCCGTCGGGTGGACCAGCGGCGTCTCGGACAATTTCCTGGTCATGCGGCGATTTTTCCGGACGCGAACGCGGTGACGTCGATGATGCGGTCGGCAACCGCCTCGCGCACGTCGTGGTCATGGAAGATGCCGAGCAGGGCGACATCAGCCGCCTTCTTGGCGGCGATGAGTTCGATCACGACGTCGCGGTTCCTGGCGTCGAGCGAAGCGGTCGGTTCGTCGAGCAGCAGGATCGGATGCTCGGTGATGAAGCCGCGCGCGATGTTAACGCGCTGCTGCTCGCCGCCGGAAAAGGTCGCAGGCGGCAAAGCCCAGAGTTTCTCCGGCAGGTTGAGCTGTGCCAGCAAGGCGCGCGCCTTGCCGCGGGCAATCTCGCGATCCTCGCCGCGCTCGACCAGCGGTTCGGCGACGACATCGAGCGCCGAAACGCGCGGCACGGTGCGCAGGAACTGGCTGACATAGCCGATCGTTTGCCGGCGCACCGCAAGCACGGTGCGAGGGCTGGCGGTGGCCAGGTCGATCAGCCCGTCATCATGCGTGACGATGATCTGGCCTTCGTCGACGGCGTAGTTGCCGTAGAGCATCTTCAGGATCGAGCTCTTGCCGGCACCGGACGGGCCGCCGAGCACGGTGCATTCGCCGGCCCTGATCGAGAACGAGACACCGGCGACAACAGGCAGTTTGATGCCGTCACGCAGATGCATGGTGAAGCTCTTGGCAACGCCGGAAACAACGAGCGGGGTTGCCATCAGAAGGTTCTCCAATCGTCAGTCGTTTGCGTCATCGTCAAACCTGCAGAATCGAGGAAACAAGCAATTGCGTGTAAGGCGCGCGCGGGTCGTCGAGCACGCGGTCGGTGAGACCGCTTTCGACGACGCGGCCGTCCTTCATCACCATCATGCGCTGCGACAAAAGCCGCGCCACGGCAAGGTCATGGGTGACGACGATGGCCGCCAGACCAAGATCGGTGACCAGACCGCGCAGCAGGTCGAGCAGGCGCGCCTGGACCGAGACGTCGAGGCCGCCGGTTGGCTCGTCCATGAACACCAGACGCGGGCCGGTGACGAGGTTGCGGGCAATCTGCAGGCGCTGGCGCATGCCGCCGGAAAAGGCGCGGGGCTCGTCGTCGATGCGGTCCTCGTCGATCTCGACGCGCGATAGCCAGTCGACGGCGGTGGCGCGGATCTTGCCGTAGTGGCGGTCGCCGACCGCCATCAGCCGCTCGCCGACATTGGCGCCGGCCGACACCGTCATGCGCAGGCCGTCGGCCGGGTTCTGGTGGACAAACCCCCAGTCGGTGCGCATCAGGAAGCGGCGCTCGGCCTCACTCATGCGGTAGAGCTCGCGGAACTGGCCGTCGCGCATGCGGTAGCTGGCGCTGCCGGAGGAGGGCAGCAGCCGCGTCGACAGGCAGTTGAGCAATGTCGTCTTGCCGGAGCCGGACTCGCCGACCACAGCCAGGACTTCGCCCGGCCACAGGTCGAAGGAGACGTTGTCGCAGCCGACGCGCGAGCCGTAGAATTTGGAGAGCGCCGAGACGCGCAGCAGCGGTTCGTCGGTCATTGCGCCGGCTCCATTTTTTCCGAGGCAAGATGGTTCTCTGAAGCAAGGTGGCCGTGATGGCCGTCCGCCCGCCGCTTCTCGCAATGATCCGTGTCGGAGCAGACGAACATGTGGCCTCCATGGTCGTCGAGGATGACCTCGTCGAGATAGACATTCTCGGCCGCGCACAGCGCGCAGGGCTGGTCGAAGGTCTGCACCTCGAACGGATGATCCTCGAAGTCGAGGCTGACCACTTCGGTGAAGGGCGGCACCGCATAGATGCGCTTTTCGCGCCCGGCGCCGAACAGCTGCAGCGCCGGCGAGCGGTGCATCTTGGGATTGTCGAATTTCGGCGTCGGCGACGGGTCCATCACATAGCGGCCCTCGACCTTGACCGGATAGGCATAGGTGGTGGCGATGCGGCCGTGTTTGGCGATGTCCTCGTAAAGTTTCACATGCATGAGGCCGTATTCTTCCAGCGCATGCATTTTCCGCGTTTCGGTCTCGCGTGGCTCGAGGAAGCGCAAGGGTTCCGGGATCGGCACCTGGTAGACCAGCACCTGGCCCGCCGTCAGCGGATGCTCGGGAATGCGGTGACGGGTCTGGATGATGGTGGCGCTGGCGGTGTCGGTCGTCACCGCGACGTTGGCGACCTTCTTGAAGAAGGCGCGGATCGAGACCGCGTTGGTGGTGTCGTCGGCGCCCTGGTCGATCACCTTGAGCACATCGTCTGGGCCGATGATCGAAGCGGTGACCTGGACGCCGCCAGTGCCCCAGCCATAGGGCATCGGCATTTCGCGCGAGGCGAACGGCACCTGATATCCCGGGATGGCGATGCCCTTGAGGATCGCGCGGCGGATCATCCTTTTGGTCTGTTCGTCGAGATAGGCGAAGTTGTAGGTGGCGATGTCGGTCATGATGCGACCTCAAATCCCTTGGCGTAGCGCGCCAGCCGCTCATTGAGCGTGCCCGTGTGCAGTTCGAACATGTGGTTGTCGTCGTCGTAGAAATAGATCGAGCGGCCCTCGCCCTCGACGCGCGGGCGCGGCGGGCGCATGTCGAGGCCGAGCTTGCCGATGCACTCGGCATAGTGGTCGAAATCGGCGTCATCGATCTTGAAGGCGATGTGGTTGTAGCTGCGCTCCGGCAAGGGCTCGCCCTCCATGATGGCGACCCAGATGTCGCCGATCAGGAAGAATTTTTCGCGCGACACCGAGAACTGCTCGGCATCGCTGGCATAGATTTCGCGTGCGTCGAATACGCCCTCGAGGATCTTGGTCATCCGCTCGAGATCGCGGACGATGAAGGTCATGTGGGAAAGCCCTTCGATCATTCCGCGGCCTCCCGCTTCTCTTCGACCTTCACGGGGTTTTGGTGGGCGTCGTGTTCGGCGCGCATGCGGCGCACGAGGTCGAGTTCGGCCTGGAAATCGACATAGTGCGGCAGCTTCAGATGCTCGACGAAGCCGGTCGCCTGGACATTGTCGGAGTGTGAGATGACGAACTCCTCGTCCTGGGCCGCGGCGACGACATCCTCGCCGAGCTCCTTCGCGCGCAGCGCCCGGTCGCAGAGCGCCATCGCCATCGCCTTGCGCTCGCTCTGGCCGAAGACCAGGCCGTAGCCGCGGGTGAACTGCGGCGGCGCCTTGGCCGAGCCTTTGAACTGGTTGACCATCTGGCATTCGGTGATGCGGACAGTGCCGAGCGGGACAGCGAAGGGCAGTTCGGGAACGTCGAACTCGAGCTCGACCTCGCCGATGCGGATCTCGCCGACGAAGGGATGGTTGCGGGCATAGCCGCGCTGGGTGGAATAGCCGAGCGCCAGCAAAAAGCCCTCGTCGCCGCGCGACAGCGCCTGCAGGCGGATGTCGCGCGCCATTGGGAATTCCAGCGGCTCGCGGGTGATGTCGCCGGGGACATGGTCCTGCGGCATGTCGCCATCCGGTTCGATCAAGCCTTCGCGGGCGAGGATGGCCGAAACGCGCGGCATGGCTTGCGCTTCCGTCTCGCGCAGCAAGGGCTCGGCGACCTCGGCCCCCGCGGCAAGCTCGGGATCGAGCAGTCTGTGCGTGTAGTCGAAGGTGGGCCCGAGCAATTGGCCGCCGGGCAGATCCTTGTAGGTCGCCGACACGCGCCGCTCGACCAGCATGGTGGCGGTGTCGATCGGCTTGGAGTAGCCGAAGCGTGGCAGCGTGGTGCGATAGGCGCGCACCAGGAAGATCGCCTCGATCATGTCGCCGCGCGCCTGGACGATGGCGAGCGCGGCCAGCTCCCGATCGTAGAGCGAGCCTTCGCTCATCACCCGGTCGACGCCGAGCGCCAGCTGCTCGACGATCTGGTCGAGGCGAAGCGCCGGCACCGAACGGTCGCCGCGCCGGCGGTCGGCAAGCAGGCTGTGGGCGTTGGCGATTGCGGCTTCGCCACCTTTTACCGCGACATACATCTTACGCCTCCATCGTCTTGATGCGCGTCGTGCGCGGCAGGCAGGCAATGCCGCCTGATGTGACGAGGATGATGTCGACGCCACGCGGAAAGCGCTTGATGTTCTGTTTCCACTGCTCGACGAAATGGCGCGGCATCTGTGCCGGCGCGATCGTGGCGCTGGTTTCGATGCCGGGACCTTCGAGCAACAGCGGCGTGCCGGAGACGAGATCGCCGACTTGCAGGATCAACGTGGTCGAACGGTCGGGATAGTCCTGCGTGCCCTGCGAAAAACCATCAAGCGACATCATCTCGGCCGGGGCCGCGATGAAGGCGAAATGCGCATCGGCCGGTGTGTTGGCCACGGGCGCGCCAGTGTGGAACCCAAGCCAGGATCTGATCGCGGCGGAAGCTTGCAGGGCCTGGTCGAGCCAGAGCGGGGTGTCGTTATCGCACAGCGCCAGTGCGATGGCGCCGGCGGTCGCCGAGAGCGGCGCCATCGCACTGGCGCTGTGCGATAACGA
>NZ_RZQY01000295.1:0-7035 GCF_003998575.1 Mesorhizobium sp. M7A.F.Ca.CA.001.10.2.1
GCCTACGAAAAATAGAACTTTTCCGCCGGCATCATCTTCGGCGGGGTCTCGCCCAGCGCTTCGAATACCGAGATTTCGCAGACACGACAGAGGCCGTCGAGTGCAAGGTCGTTGGCCTCGGTGCCGAACGGATCCTCGAGCTCTTCCGAAAGCGCGTCGAGGCCGAAGAAGGTGTAGGCGATCAGCGCCGTGAACAGCGGCGTTGCCCAACCGGTGGTCGAGATCAGGCCGATCGGCAGCAGCAGGCAGACGATATAGGCCGTGCGATGCACCAGCAGCGTGTAGGCGAAGGGTAACGGCGTACCGGCGATCCGCTCGCAGCCGGCCTGGATGGCGGCGATCGACGCGAGCCTCTCATCGAGGATACGAAAGCCGATCGAGTCGACATCGCCCGCCCGGCGCTGCGCATTGGCACGCCGGCCCATGCGCCTGACCATCTCATCTGCCGGATTGGAAAAGGCTGCGGCCTTGTCCGCCTCGGCGTCGATGAGGGCGCGGGCATCCTTCATGCTGTCGATCTTGCGCAACTGCCCGCGCAGGAAATGACAGAAGGCGAGCGCTTCCATCAGCAGGGCGCGCTGCTCGGTCTGGTCCGGGATGAGGCTGGTGGTGGCGCGGGCCAGGTTGCGCATTTCGAAGACCAGCGCGCCCCACAGCTTGCGCGCCTCCCACCAACGGTCGTAGGCGGCGTTGTTGCGGAACGAGAGATAGATCGACAATGTCACGCCGACGAGGCCGAAAGGCGTGATGTTGAAGACGCTGAAATCAAGCTGGAACCGGCGCGCCACGGCCAGGATGATCGCGGAATAGAGCGCGAAGCCCAATATCTGCGGCAGGATGCGTGGCACGACCGAACCGCGCATGATGAAGAACAGCTGCAGGAATGTGGGGCGCGGGCGAACGATCATCGAAGGCCTTTCACGGACCGGCATCGGCCCTCAGCTCCTCTATTGTGCGATGCGACAGGTCCGCAAGCCCAGCCGCCAGCGACATCGCCATGTCGTCCTTGCAGCGCCAGGACTATCGGCACGCGCCGGTCGCGGATATTGAAGAGCACGTGGGCTGCGGCCCATTTCTGCAGGCGAGAGAAACGAATGACCGGCGAGACCGATCTGAAGACACTGCTGGCATCGATGACGCCGGAACTGCTGGCCGGCACCTATGTCTTCGCCACGCTGGCGCCTGGCGTCGCTCAGCCGGAAGGCCTCGAGCCGGTGATGGTGTTTCGCGAGCGCGAGGGCGTGACGCTGATCGTAACCGAGGAGAAGGCCATCGCTGCGGCACTGACCGCGTCATTCCGCTGCCGGATGGTCACGCTGAACATCCATTCGTCGCTGGAGGCCGTCGGCTTCCTCGCCGCCATCACCACGCGCCTCGCCGCCGCCGGCATGGGCGTGAACCCGGTTTCGGCCTTCTACCACGACCATCTGTTCGTCCCCGCCGACCGGGCGGAGGAAGCGCTGGAGCTGCTGGTTGGGTTGGCGGCTGAGAATCGAAGCTGAGGCTGGTGCTGCCCCTCATCCCCCTGCCGGGACCTTCTCCCCGTGAACGGGGAGAAGGGAGCTAACGGCCAAAGGCCGAGCACGCGACTGCGGGCCGCCGATCGTTCGGCGCCCCCGCGGAGGGCCCGCCGCGGCAGCGGCGATACGGCCCGTGAGCGAAAACTAAGCCGCCTTCTTCTTCGGCTGGATCAGGCCGCGCTCGACCAGCAACTCGGCGATCTGCACCGCGTTGAGTGCGGCGCCCTTGCGCAGATTGTCGGAGACGATCCACATCGACAGGCCATTGTCGATGGTCGAATCCTCGCGGATGCGCGAGATGAAGGTGGCGTCCTCGCCGGCCGATTCCAGCGGCGTGATGTAGCCGCCGTCCTCGCGCTTGTCCAAGACCTGGCAGCCTGGGGCTTCACGCAGGATATCCCGCGCCTCGTCGGCGGTGATCGGCTTTTCGAACTCGATGTTGACCGCTTCCGAATGGCCGATGAACACCGGCACGCGCACGCAGGTCGCCGTCAGCTTGATCTTGGGGTCGAGCATCTTCTTGGTCTCGGCGACCATCTTCCACTCTTCCTTGGTGGAGCCGTCGTCGAGGAACACGTCGATGTGCGGGATGACGTTGAAGGCGATGCGCTTGGTGAACTTCTTGACCTCGACGCCATCGGCGACGAAGACCGCGCGGGTCTGGGTAAAGAGTTCGTCCATACCTTCCTTGCCGGCGCCCGACACCGACTGGTAGGTGGCGACGACGACACGCTTGATGGTGGCGAAGTCATGCAGTGGCTTCAATGCCACCACCAGCTGCGCCGTCGAGCAATTCGGATTGGCGATGATGTTCTTGCGCGTGAACAGCGAGATCGCGTCCGGGTTCACTTCCGGCACGATCAGCGGCACGTCCTGGTCGTAGCGGAAGGCCGACGAATTATCGATGACGACGCAGCCCTGCTTGCCGATCTTCGGCGACCATTCCTTGGAGACGCTGCCGCCGGCCGACATGATGCAGATGTCGGTGTCGGAAAAATCATACTGGTCGAGCGTCTTCACCTTCAGCGTGCGGTCGCCGAACGACACTTCCGTGCCCTGGCTGCGCCGCGACGCCAGCGCCACGACTTCGCTTACCGGAAAGCCGCGCTCTTCCAGTATGTTGAGCATTTCCCGGCCCACATTGCCCGTGGCGCCGACGATCGCTACCTTGAAACTCATCGAAAAATCTCCTGTCCCTCTCCGCTTGGTTTTTGGAGAAACCCGCTGGCCGATGCGGGTTCCGTCCCCCGGGCCGAACCCGGGAGAGGGTGGTTAGGCCAAGGGAGTCACACCGTTTTGGTGGTGGTTTTGGCCATAGTTTTGCTGGAACGAGGGGACGCGCCGACGCGCCCGGCCCAATGATGTGCATTGAGGCTGGGGGCATCGAATGCAAGAAGAGCCATCAAAAGGCCGCGCATCGAAAAACGATCCCGTTCAAAGCGGGCTTTTACGCGGTTTGCGTCAAGAGTCAATTGCGATGAGCGTCCTGTTGCCCTGTACAATGGCGGCGGCACGAAGTACGAACGGCATGACCATCCGGCTCATGGAGCGTCCCGACGCCCGCCGAAGACAGGCCCATTGCTGGGCATATAAGAATCCGAATTCCGAAAGAGTAAGATGTCCAACTTCGATGCACTCGTTCCCGCGCTGGCAAGGGCGCTGGAAAAACGCGGCTATTCCGAGCTGACGCCCGTCCAGAAGGCGGTTGTGGCGCCGGAACTCGGCGAGGCCGATGCGCTGGTTTCGGCGCAGACAGGCTCCGGCAAGACGGTGGCCTTCGGCCTCGCTCTGGCGCCGACCCTGCTTGAGGGCGCGGAGCGCTTTGGCCACGCCGCCGCACCGCTGGCGCTGGCGGTGGCGCCGACGCGCGAACTCGCCTTGCAGGTGACGCGCGAACTGGAATGGCTCTACGAACTGACCGGCGCCACCGTGGCGTCATGCGTCGGCGGCATGGACATGCGCTCGGAGCGGCGTGTGCTGGAGCGCGGCGCCCATATCGTCGTCGGCACGCCCGGCCGGCTGCGCGACCACATCACCCGGCGCTCGCTCGACATGTCGGCGCTGAAGGCGGTGGTGCTCGACGAGGCCGACGAAATGCTCGATCTCGGCTTTCGCGAAGACCTCGAATTCATCCTCGACGCTGCTCCGGCCGAACGCCGCACGCTGATGTTCTCGGCCACCGTGCCGCGCTCGATCGCCACGCTCGCCCAGGGCTACCAGCGCGATGCGGTGCGCATCTCGGCCGCCGGCGAGGAGAAGCAGCATCTCGACATCGAATACCGGGCGCTGAGCGTCGCCCAGCCCGACCGCGAGAACGCCATCATCAACGTGCTGCGCTATTACGAAGCCAAGAACGCGCTGGTGTTCTGCAACACGCGTGCCGCCGTCAATCATCTGACCGCGCGCTTCAACAACCGCAACTTCTCCGTCGTGGCGCTTTCGGGCGAGCTCAGCCAGAACGAGCGCAGCCATGCCTTGCAGGCAATGCGCGACGGCCGCGCAAAAGTCTGCATCGCCACCGATGTCGCGGCGCGCGGCATCGATCTGCCCAATCTGGAGCTGGTCATCCATGCCGATCTGCCGACCAATCCGGAAACGCTGCTTCACCGCAGCGGCCGCACCGGCCGCGCCGGGCGCAAGGGCGTCAGCGCGCTGATCGTGCCCAACAGCGCCCGCAAGCGCACCGAGCGGCTGCTGCAGAACGCCGGCCTCAAGGCAACATGGGCGAGCCCGCCCTCGGCCGACGACGTGATGCGGCGCGACGACGAGCGCATCCTGGCCGACCCGGTTTTCGACGAGCCGGTGAAGGACGACGAACGCGGTTTCATCGACGCGCTGCTCGCCAGACATGGCGCCGAACAGGTGGCCGCTGCCTTCGTGCGCCAGTGCCGCGCCAGCCGCTCGGCGCCCGAGGACCTCATGGAGATCGCGCCCTTCACGCCGTCGCGTGAAAGACCGGCGGGCGAAGGTTTCGCGCGCCGCGACGAGGCGCCCAGCCGCCGCGACGATTTCGGCGACAGCGTCTGGTTCTCGCTGTCGATCGGGCGCCGGCAGAATGCCGAGCCGCGCTGGCTGATCCCGATGCTGTGCCGCACCGGCAGCATCTCGAAGCGCGAGATCGGCGCCATCAAGATGCAGCCGGAAGAGACCTACGTGCAGATATCAGCCGACTGGGCCGACCGCTTCCTGGCCGCGATCGGTCCCGACCGCAAGCTGCAAGGCAACATCCTGGTGAAGCGGCTCGATGGTACGCCCGATCTTTCACGCGCCGGCTATCAGCCGCCAAGCCCCGACAAGAAGCCGCATCGCGGCAAGGCGCCGTTCGACCCCAACGCGCCGAAGCGCAAATTCGAAAAACGTGCACCGGCAGCAGTCGATCAGCGCCCGGCCGCCGCGCATGAGGCAAAGCCATGGGCGAAAAAGCCGGGCAAGCCGAAATTCGACACCACCGGCGCGCCCAAGCACAAGAAGGCGAAGAAACGGCCCGCCTAGAGCATTTCACCGTTTCACGGAAACGGCGATCTGCTCTAACTCTTTGTTTTGACGCAATTCCCAAGGGAAAACGGCTTCACACTTTTCCTAGAATTGCTCTAGGACTTCGGCCGGAGGGAAGCGCTTGCCTGCAGGCCAGCCTTGATGGCAGCCCAGCTGGCCGATGCCGGCGTCGGGCGATGCTGCTTTGCGATGCGTTCCGTCAGCGATGAGCGCCAGTCCGCGTCTTCCGCCATCCTGCGGATCGCAGCGTACCAGCTGGCCTGGTCATTGGAATCGATCGCCGGCATCAGCCCGCCGCTCGCCTCGATCAGCGACGGCGCGGTCGAGACGATGACCGGAATGCCAAAATCGAGACATTCCGAGGCGCCATAGCCCCAGCCCTCGATATGCGAGGGAAAGACGCCGAAGGAAGCGCTGCGATAATATCGGATGAGCTCCTCATCGCTGATCGCTCCGGTGAACGTAACCCGCTCAAGCAATCTCGGATGGGCCTTGAGATAGGCGCGCAGCGGATCGATCATCCAGCCCCAGCGCCCGGCGCAGACGAGCCGCGGCAGCTTGACGCCCTCGTCGAGCGCCTGCTGCCATATCCGTGCCAGCAGGATGTGGTTCTTGCGCACCTCGATGGTCGAGCAATAGAGCACGAACGGCTCGTCGGCCTCGATGCGCGAAGTCTGGCCGATGCGCGAAGCCGTCTCGTACAGGATGGAAGGCATCGGAAACCGGTATACCACCGGCTGTGTGACGCCTGCCTGTTGCATATGGTCGGTCAGCGTCGCACCAACTTCGTCGGATGCACAAAATGCCGGCGCGCCGGAACGCACGAGGTGCTCGAGATATGACCCGTAGCGAGCCTCGCCAGGGCTCATACCAACCATGTCGGGGCGCAGTGTCGGGATGAGGTCGTGGCAAAGAAACGCAAGGCCACCGGCGCGCCCGGAAAGGGCGGCTCGATCGTCACCGGTCAGAATGTGATGGCTGATCAGGACAAAGCCGCGTTCGGTCTCGTTCGGTTGGCTTGGAACCTGACGCGGGGCCGACCGGATCCGCGCCCGCTGGTACAGACGATAGGCCCTGATCAGCAACCTCGTCGCCTGAATAGGCAATCCCTTTGCGGCCATGGGTCACCGTCTTGGCGAGATGGCGGTCGGCGTCGCGCTTGCCCCATGGCTGCTGCCTCACCGCTTCGAGGGCCTGCGACATCGCCGTACGTCTCCCAGGCCATCGTTTGAGGCGCCGGGGTGAAATCTCGCCCGTCGCGACATGGTCCTGCTCGAAAGGAGCGAGGGGGCGAAACCGGCCTTCCCACGGTCGGAACGCCACCACCTCCACGCTAGGGTCGGGATCGGCCAGGGCTGCGCTGACGAGAAAGCTTTCCACCCGCGGGATGCCGACAAGTCCCTGGCCGGACGGCCAGAACGTCAGGCCGGTGGCGTCGATGGCCAGCCTGGGAGGTCTTCTTTCCCCTCCATCTTCAATCACGGTTTTACTGTCAGGACTCTCGACTGTCATGTTCTGCTTCTGTCGAAGGCGGTTGCACTCGATGCCTTATGCTTCATTTGCCGCGAAGACGGTAGCCATGCTGGCCGTCTTGCCCATCGGCCCGGCCCTGTGCCACCTTCGGCCGGGACGTGGCGAGCGGGGGTGGCAAATGCGCGGCGAAGTACTTCACTATGACGAGATCCAGGGCTTCGGCTTCATATCCGGGGCCGACGGCAACCGTTACACCTTCACCCGCGAGAACCTGCGCCGGGAAACTGCTATGCGGAAGGGCGCGGCCGTCGAGTTCCAGCCGGGTGGCGGCCAGGCGCGCGACGTTTTTTCGATCACCGCTCCGACTGCCGCTCCCTCCGCCGCCAATCCCAGCGTCAAAGCCGCACCGGCCCAGGCCAGCGTTCCGTCCGCAGTGGTCCCGCCCGCTGCGCAGCATTTCGGTCGATCTTCCGAGATAGCCGAGCCCGGCGATCTCTGTGGCTATTTCTGGCGCGGCGTGACGCAGAACTATTTCCATTTCGCCGGA
>NZ_RZQY01000296.1:0-7017 GCF_003998575.1 Mesorhizobium sp. M7A.F.Ca.CA.001.10.2.1
TCCCTGCGCCATGCGCAGAAATTGAATGAATGATCCCGTACTCTCCCGCCCATGCCCTTCGGCGATGTTTGCTGCAATTGATACGGAAGACCGCCGCATCTGAGAGGTCATCCCGTAGATTTCGCTGCTTGGAAAGGCTTTGGTTACCGAATAGCAATCCACCGCCAACTCGACGGCCGCTTTCCAAACAATTAGGTCCCTGTAAGAATTGATCGCCGTCTTGCTGCCCTCCTTCCCCTATTCGCTACTCACTATTCGCTATTCGCTTTAATCATCCAGCACCCAAGTATCTTTCGTCCCGCCGCCTTGCGAGGAATTCACGACCAGCGAGCCTTCCTTCAGCGCGACACGCGTGAGGCCGCCGGGCACGATCTGGATGCGATCGGAGACCAGCACATAAGGCCTGAGATCGACATGGCGCGGCGCCAGCCCCTTTTCCGTCAGGATCGGGCATGTCGACAGCGCCAGCGTCGGCTGGGCGATGTAATTCGAAGGTTTTGCCTGGAGTTTCTTGGCAAAGGTCTCGCATTCCTTCTTGGTCGCAGCCGGCCCGACCAGCATGCCGTAGCCGCCGGAACCATGGACTTCCTTGATCACCAGCTCGTCGATGTGCTCGAGCACGTATTTCAGGCTGTCGGGCTCCGAGCAGCGCCAGGTTGGGATGTTGCCCAGGATCGCCTTGCGGCCGGTGTAGAATTCGATGATCTCGGGCATGTAGGAATAGATCGCCTTGTCGTCGGCGATGCCGGTGCCCGGCGCATTGGCGATGGTGATGTTGCCGGCCCGATAGACATCCATGATGCCGGGTATGCCGAGTGCCGAATCCGGTCGGAAGGTCAGCGGATCGAGGAAGGAATCGTCCACGCGTCGGTAGAGCACATCGATCTGCTTGTAGCCTTCGGTCGTGCGCATCGCGACATGGCCGTCGACGACGCGCAGATCCTGGCCTTCGACCAGCTGCACGCCCATCTGGTCGGCGAGGAAGGCGTGTTCGAAATAGGCGGAGTTGAAGCTGCCGGGCGTCAGCACCGCAATGGTCGGCGCGCCCTTGGTGCTTTGCGGCCGCACCGCCGCCAGCGACTGGCGCAGAAGCTGCGGGTAGTTTTCCACCGGCCGTACCTTGATCTTCTGGAACAGCTCGGGGAACAGCTGCATCATCGTCTCGCGGTTCTCCAGCATGTAGGAGACGCCCGACGGTGTGCGCGCATTATCCTCCAGCACGTAGAATTCGTCCTCCGAGATGCGGACGATGTCGACGCCGATGATGTGGGTGTAGACGCCGGCCGGCGGCCTGACCCCGATCATCTCCGGCAGGAAGGCCTCGTTCCTGGCGATCAATTCCCTGGGGACGCGCCCTGCGCGCAGGATTTCCTGGCGGTGGTAGATGTCGTCGAGGAAGGCGTTTAGCGCCTGCACGCGCTGCTCGATGCCCTGCGTGAGGCGCCGCCATTCATTGCCTGAAATGATGCGTGGAACGATATCGAACGGGATCAGCCGCTCGGAAGCTTCCTGCTCGCCATAGACGGCGAAGGTGATGCCGGTCTTGCGGAAGACGCGTTCGGCGTCCTGCATCTTCTCGGTCAGCCTGGCCGGATCCTGCTCCTTCAGCCAGCGATCATAAGCCGAATACGGTCTTCTCAATCCGGAGATTTCCGGAAGCATTTCATCGAACGCTGCCAATCGCATACTCCCCTGTGACGCCATTTCACTGACGTCGCCGGAGAAAATCAAGCGCAATCGGTGATTTGGGAGATACGGGCGATCAGTATGTTGCGCCTGCCTAAAATTGAGGCAGGTGAAATATGACCTTGATCAGCCTTTGCCTCGTGCCCGGGCAAATGCGTTTCCAGGCTAGAAAGCGCGAAACGTGACGACGGTGAACGTGTCCTTGATGCCGGGGAGAATCTGCACCTTCTCATTGACGAAATGGCCGACGTCTTCCTCGTCGTCGACGTAGAATTTGGCGAGCAGATCGTAATTGCCGGCGGTGGAGTAGATTTCCGAGGCGATCTCGGCATCGGCAAGCGCGCTGGCAACCTCATAGGATTTGCCGAGCTCGCATTTGATCTGCACGAAAAACGCCTTCATGGCTTCGTCCCGCTAAACGTCCAAGTCCAGCGGCCCTTCTGGCAGACTGGAGGCGGGCTTTCAAGCGCTGGAATGAATGCTCAGCCGGCTCGGGCCTAGGCTACCGCCTGCTGCAACTCCGCCACTGGCGTGGAACTT
The DNA here is from genome assembly GCF_003998575.1 of Mesorhizobium sp. M7A.F.Ca.CA.001.10.2.1. Classification (NCBI taxonomy): domain Bacteria; kingdom Pseudomonadati; phylum Pseudomonadota; class Alphaproteobacteria; order Hyphomicrobiales; family Phyllobacteriaceae; genus Mesorhizobium; species Mesorhizobium sp. M7A.F.Ca.CA.001.10.2.1. Next base: position 2,227 of record NZ_RZQY01000296.1, read on the forward strand.
GTCACCGATCGCCAGTGAATATTCGCAATCGCTGAAACCGCGATGCGCTGCCAAGCGTATGTTATGATGTGTCTTCGGACAGCAGCATTTCGAGGGAAGATATTTCGCGGGATAACGGAGACAGGCCATGCGCCGCGCCTTTTTCGCAATCGCAGTCGTTCCATTCCTCTTCGCGTCGTCGGTATTGGCCGGCGATGCCGAGATCAAGGCGGGCCAGTCCGTCATCGACAGTCAGCTAAAGGCCCTCATCGCCAATGACGGCGCCACCGCCTACAGCTTCGCCGCCCCGAATGTGAAGCGGATCTTCCCGACCGTCGATGCCTTCATGAACATGGTGACCAACGGCTATCCGCCGGTGCGCAAGCCGCGGACCTATTCCTTCGGCAAGGTCGAGGAGACCGCTCCGGGTTCGATCGTCCAGCAGGTGCTGATCGTCGGCCCCGACGGCAAGGATTACGAGGCGGTCTACACGTTGCAGCAACAGCCCGATGGCACGTTCCAGATCACCGGCTGCAGCCTGCGCGCCTCGAATTCGCTCAGCACTTGAGGCCTCACAGCAACGGGATATCGCCCCTCGCCCAGCCCTCGGTGATTTCCGCGCCGCGCGCCTCGAAGGCGCCGGTCTCGATCGCAGCGCGGATGTCCTGCATCAGCTTTTGATAGTAAGAAAGGTTGTTCCAGGTCAAAAGCATAGCACCGAGCGCTTCTTGCGAGCGCACCAGATGATGCAGATAGGCGCGTGAGTAGTCCCGGGCGGCCGGGCAGTCGCTTTCCTCGTCGAGCGGCCGTGGATCGTCGGCATGGCGGGCGTTGCGCAGATTGACCTTGCCGCGCCTTGTATAGGCAAGGCCGTGGCGGCCGGCCCGTGTCGGCATCACGCAGTCGAACATGTCGATGCCGCGCGCCACCGATTTCAGGATATCGTCGGGCGTGCCGACACCCATCAGATAGCGCGGCTTGTCCGCTGGCAGTTCCGGGCAGGTGATGTCGAGCATCTCGAGCATCACCGCTTGCGGTTCGCCGACGGCCAGGCCGCCGACCGCATAGCCCTTCAGCTCCATCGCGCTCAGCGCCTGCGCCGAGCGCTCCCGCAGCGCCGCGTTGTCGCCGCCTTGCACGATGCCGAACATCGCCTTGCCCGGCTGATCGCCGAACGCCGTCTTGCAGCGCTCGGCCCAACGCAACGACAGCTCCATGGCGCGCTCGATTTCCTTCATCTCGGCCGGCAGCGCCGTGCATTCGTCAAGCTGCATCTGGATATCGGAATCGAGCAATCCCTGGATCTCTATCGAACGCTCCGGCGACATCTCGTAGGCGGCGCCATCGATATGCGAGCGGAAGGTGACGCCCTTTTCGGTCAGCTTTCTCAGCTTCGACAGCGACATCACCTGGAAACCGCCGCTGTCGGTCAGGATAGGATGCGGCCAGCGGGCGAATTCATGCAAACCGCCGAGCCGCGCCACACGCTCGGCGCCGGGCCGCAGCATCAGATGATAGGTGTTGCCCAGGATGATGTCGGCGCCGACACCGCGCACCTGGTCCATATACATGGCCTTGACGGTGCCGCCGGTGCCGACCGGCATGAAGGCCGGCGTGCGGATTTCGCCGCGCGGCATGTCGATCACGCCGCGTCGCGCCTTGCCGTCGGTTGCCAGAACCTTGAAGCTGAACGGCTTAGCCATTGAATTCCTTGTCGTGGATCGGGGCGTCCGGCGCCTGATTGTCGAGCGACTGGCGGTAGTGGATGCAGCCGCGCATGGCGGAATCGAGGTGCTGGCGAATGCCGGCGCGCAGCTTTTTCAATTCCGCATTCAGCGCATAGCGGTCAAAGGCTTGCAGATCATCGTCCATCGCTCGTCTCCGCTCGGAAAAGCAGGCTTGCGTCGCCATAGGAATAGAATCTGTAACGGTTCTCGATCGCATGGGCATAGGCCGCACGCATCGTGTCGAGGCCGCTGAAGGCCGAGACAAGCATGAACAGCGTCGAGCGCGGCAGATGGAAATTGGTCATCAGCACGTCGGCGGTGCGAAAACGGTAGCCGGGCGTGATGAAGATATCGGTCGGACCGGACCACGCAGCCAGAGTACCGTCCTCACGCGCCGCACTCTCCAGCAGTCGCAGCGAGGTCGTGCCGACGGCAACGACGCGCCCGCCTCTTGCTCTTGCAGCATTCAGGGCGTCCGCAGTAGCTTCGCTGACCGAACCGGTCTCGGCATGCATCTTGTGGTCGGCGGTGTCGTCGGCCTTCACCGGCAGGAACGTACCGGCGCCGACATGCAAGGTGACGAAGCGGCGTTCGATGCCCTTGCTGTCAAGCGCTGCAAAAAGCTCCGGCGTGAAATGCAGGCCCGCTGTCGGAGCCGCGACGGCGCCTTCCTCGCTTGCATAGATGGTCTGGTAGTCGGCCCGGTCGCGTTCGTCGTCGTCGCGTTTCGAGGCGATGTAGGGCGGCAGCGGAATGTGGCCGACCGCGTGCAGCGCCTCGTCGAGGAACGGCCCCGACAGATCGAAGCCAAGCAGCGCTTCGCCGCCCTCGCCTTTCTCGATCACCGTGGCGTCGAGCTGACCGAGCAAACAGGAATTGCCGTCATGGCCGAAATGGATGCGGTCGCCGGCGGCAATGCGCTTGCCCGGCCGCATGAAGGCCAGCCAGCGGTCCGGCGCCATGCGCATATGCAGCGTGGCTTCGACCTGCGCTGTCACTTCGCCTCGCCTCCGGATGCCTTTGAGCTGCGCTGGAATGACCTTGGTGTCGTTGAACACCAGCACGTCGCCGGCCCTGAGCAAGGACGGCAGGTCGCCAACCCTGCGGTCGTCGAACCCTTCGCCGGGTTTGACCACCAGCATCTTGGCGCTGTCGCGCGGCTCCGCCGGACGAAGCGCGATGCGCTCCTCCGGCAAGTCGAAGTCAAAGAGATCGACGCGCATCAGTAGAGCCGGACGAGCAGCGCTCCGGCCAGCAGCAGCACCGCGCCGGCAACGCGGCCGAGCGAGATTTCACGCACCGCGACGCCGAGGAAGCCGACGCGATCGATGAGCATGCCGGCCAGCAACTGGCCGGTGACCAGAAACGCCATCAGCGCGGCCGCACCTATGCGTGGCGTGAGAATCGTCGACAGCGTGACATAGAAACCGCCCAGCATGCCGCCGGCCACGAACAGCCAGGGCGCCGGCGCCTTCCAGTCGAGCGAGATGCCTTGCAGCTTCACCACCGTGACGGAGATGATACCGAGCACGATCGCGCCCGACAGGAACGAAAACGCAGCCGCCGCGACCGGGAGGCCCAGGCCGCGCGCCAGCTGCGAATTGATCGGCGCCTGAATGGCAATGAAGGCGCCGGACAGGATGCCGAGAAGCGACCAGACGACGCCCATCATTGTCGTTTGCCCTTACTTGACGTCGGCCGCGACTTTCAGCGACACGATCTTGTCGGGATCCTGCACCGGCTCGCCGCGCTTGATCTTGTCGACATTGTCCATGCCTTCGATGACCTGGCCCCAGACCGTGTACTGGCGGTTGAGGAAGGCGGCATCGTCGAAGCAGATGAAGAACTGCGAATTGGCCGAGTTCGGGTTCTGCGAGCGGGCCATCGAGCAGGTGCCGCGAGCATGGTTGGCGTTGGAGAATTCAGCCTTCAAATCCGGCTTTTCAGAGCCGCCCATGCCCGCGCGGGACGGCGCGAAGGAAGGCTTGCTCGAATTGCCGAACTTGACGTCGCCGGTCTGCGCCATGAAACCCTCGATGACGCGGTGGAAGACCACGCCGTCATAGGCGCCTTCCCTGGCCAGTTCCTTGATGCGGGCGACATGGCCGGGCGCCAGGTCGGGGAAAAGTTCGATGACGACCTTGCCCTTGGTCGTTTCCATGATGAGCGCGTTCTCGCGATCCTTGATTTCGGCCATGTCAGATATCCTTTTGAGAAACAGAGTTATTCGACAATTTACTTGTCGGCGGCGATGCGCACCTTAATCATCCGGTCGGGATCGGTGACCGTGCCGTTGTCCGCCTGGTCGCCCTTCTTGATTTGGTCCACCAGTTCCATGCCGCTGACGACATTGCCGACGATCGTGTACTGGCCATCGAGGGGCGGTGCCGGAGCGAACATGATGAAGAACTGCGAATTGGCCGAATTTGGGTCCTGCGAGCGGGCCATACCGACCACGCCGCGCTTATAATGTTCGGTCTGTGAGAATTCGGCCGGCAGGTCGGGCAGGTCGGAACCGCCGGTGCCGGCGGCCTCGGCGCTGAAACCCTTTTTCATATTGCCGAACTTGACGTCGCCGGTCTGCGCCATGAAGCCGTCGATGACGCGATGGAAGGCGACGTTGTCATAGGCGCCTTGGCGCACCAGCTTCTTGATCTGCTCGACATGCTTTGGCGCAAGATCGGGCCTCAGCGCAATGGTGACGTCGCCGTCCTTCAGCGTGATGATCATTGTGTTTTCCGGGTCGGCGGCGAAAGCCGAGACCGACACAGCCACAAGACCGGCGAGCACGACAAGGAACGAGGCTAGCTTTTTCAGCTGCATGGTTTTCTCCGAAAACTTACTTCTTGAACTTGGCTGTGAGCGCACCGGCAACCGCCGCCGGCACGAAGGGGCGAATGTCGCCGCCCATCGAGGCAATCTGGCGAACAAGTGTGGCGGTAATGGTGCGTACCGAAGGACTGGCGGGCAGAAAAACCGTCTGCAGTTGGGGCGCCATGGTCTCGTTCATGCCGGCCATCTGCATCTCATAGTCGAGGTCGGTGCCGTCGCGCAGGCCGCGGATCATGATCGAGGCGCCCTGCTT
>NZ_RZQY01000297.1:0-7004 GCF_003998575.1 Mesorhizobium sp. M7A.F.Ca.CA.001.10.2.1
AATATGTCGTGCCGCTGCCGGTGTTCAAGGATGCCAAGGGCAAGACCAAGGTCGCCGCGCAGAGCGAGATCGTGGCACTCTCCGACAAGAGCTTCCTGATGCTGGCGCGCGACAGCGGCAACGGCCAGGGCCTGAAGGGCGACGCCTCGCTCTATCGCCAGGTCAACGTCGTCGACCTATCCACCGCGACCGACATCGCCGGCGGCGCCTTCGACGGCGCTGACAGGCCGGTCGCCCCCAAAGGCGTCGTCGACCCATCGGTGACACCGGCCAAGCTGACGCCATTCATCGACATCAACGACAGTGCCGAGCTCGGCCGCTTCGGCCTGCACAATGGCGCGCCCAATGACCAGGATAACCTGTCCGAGAAGTGGGAGGCGATGTCGGTGGTCAGCGTGCTCGATGCGAAGCTGCCCGACGACTACTTCCTGTTCGTCGCCAACGACAACGACTTCCTCGCCCAGGACGGTTTTCAGGTCGGCGCGCCCTACAAGGCCGAAGACGGCGCCAATGTCGACACCATGTTCCTAGTCTATCAGGTCACGCTGCCGGGTTTGGCCAAGAAGTAACGACCACTGCACGGACGGGCGCGCTTGGCGCGTCCGCCTGGATGGCACCATCAACCAAAAGGCCCGCTCCCGGAAACGGTAGAGCGGGCCTCCTACTTTTACGCGAGTTTTGGTTTTCCACTCAGGTATATTTTCTTGTAAGCCTCGAAAACCGTCTCTAGATCGAATTTATCTTCCAACGCTGGAACAAGATTCAGAAGAGACTTCATTCCTGACAGCAAAGAGAACGCCAGGATCGAGGCCGCCTCCTCAAGTTCGCTTTCGGTGATCGACGGTTCGATCTTCAGCTCAATCCAACCAGGTCGAATTTCATGGAGATGTCGAACGAGCGAGGTCCAGGTCACATGCGCCGCGTCAGCGGATATTTCCCGGTAGACATGGGTCTGCCTGGGAAAGGGCGTCTGTATGTCGGAAATTTGGAACCTCCCCTTTGCCCCGGCACTTCTCCTCAAGAACTCTTGCAAGTGCTTTTCCGCTTCTTTTGCAAGCTTTCCTCTGCCGTTCGCCATGAATTTCTTGGCACGTGATCGCCGACTGACCTCGTCGTCAGATCGCAAGAGATCGATGTATCCGTCCTCGGTCTCAGCCAGAAACAAATGCACCGAGCATTCGATCGCTGAGCGGCAGGTCGATCGAAATGCCAAATCTCTGCCAGCATCAACTAGAACTAATGCCGACTGCGTTTCGGAAAGCAGCCGAGCCAAGAGTGCCAGCGCTGCAGACTTTCTTTCAGCGTGCTCAGCGTCACACAAGTCGATCTTGTCGAGTTCCAACACATCGACGCTTCCTAGAAATTCGCCAAACCAATCGCGCCAAACCTTGCGTATTGGCATAGCCGTCCCCATCCCCATCTGCGGCACTAGCATAACCACATCGTGCCTTGCCTCTCATAGCTTGAGTTGCAGCAACCGGCCAACACATAGCAGGTTCATCCGAACGCCCCGTAGAATCCGCGTGCAGACAAAGCGACCTGATTGAGTCGCGCACAAGCCGCACTGAAATCTTGCGTCACAGTGAGGCTGTCGCAAAGCGACTTTCTCGATGGGCACGCCTGTCGCTACCATGGCGTAGCACTGTCGCTCGATGAATGAGATAGTAGCGACATGGAAAAGCAAATGACGATGTCGAACGGCGCCAAAATCAGGGAACTGCGGGAAGCGGCCGGCATGACCCAGGACAAGCTGGCCGCTATGAGCCGAGTCGACAGACGTACCGTCCAGCGTGCCGAGCAAGGAACACGGCTGCAGATGGAGACTCTGTCGAGCCTGGCTGCTGCACTGGGCGTGCTTGTCGCCAACATTATCGTCAACGGCGCCCGCCACGAAGACATCGACAATCTCGACGCAAAGAGCCTTGTGGTACTAAATCGGATCAGGTCCGGCATGATGTTGATGAATATTGTGCGTGACAGCTATGAGGGAACGATCTCGTGCGAAGCTGAGCCGACATCAGAGAACATCGAGGCCCTGTCAGCGGTCATCACGAAGCTCGAGTCGCTTATGCCTCAGCCTTGGGAACGGCCGCATCAGCGACTGTCATTTCCGCTGTCGGAAAGATTGAAGGCGGCAGTGGAGGTAGGCGAGCAGCTCAGACAACTCGAAGGATGGGGAATCGCTTTTTATGCGGGCACCTACACCGCCCGGACTCAAGTTCCGACGTGGGATGGTGATCACGGTGAAATGTTCATCTCCAGCCGGACCCCGTACGAGCTGGTCACTATCTGTCGCGTGATTGTAGCCCATTCCGGCCAGGGCGACCGGATCACGACTAAGGCCAATGACATCTTTGTCCCAACAAAGCCGCTCTCGGACGCGTCGACCGAAAACGACAAGAAGCCTTTGGACGACGAGATACCTTTTTAGTTCCAATCTAGCTGAGCTGGATTGAGGTATCATCAAACCTGGGACATCCACGAGCTCTCTCAAGCGCTAACGGCGGCGTAATACGAAATTAGGAAATGATTAACCAACACAGTCTATGGTCTCAGGCATGACGAAGAAAATCGTATCCTTTCGGCTCTCGGCACACGAGATCGAGCTCATCGAGAAAAGCGCGCGAAGATTCAAAGTGAGCCGTTCACAGGCTCTCAGCGCGGCCATTCGAGCGTTCGATCACAACTATATGGCCGAAGACGAAACGTTTGTTCAGCGCACTCCCTGGTGGTTCGAATCCCTTGACGGTGACACAAGATGAGCAAGCTGGATCCGAATAAACTTATGATGGTTCTCGCGGTGATCACCCTCGTGGTTATTGCCGCGATGTCGGGATACCGGCTGCAGATCGGCCCGAGCGGACTGACATTTGAGCACAGCGGAGATGCCGATGCTGCTGCAAACTCGAAGCTGATCTCTCCGCCTCCATCCCATTGAGGAATGCAGCCGGCTCTTTGGAGCAAGATAGCTTATCCTCCCTCGGAAAGGTTCGGTCTTGGAGGGGTAGTGTACTGACCGCACGTCGGTGTTTGTCGAATGGTGAGCTGCTTCGCCGCAGTCCACAATTCGTGCAGACTTACTGCAACATCTCCGCGTCCCTCGGCACGCCCGCGTCGATCGGCTCGGCGGTTCTGCTCGACACGGCCATGATCTTGCCGGCAGCCGACAGGTTGGGACGCACGAAGACCTGGGCGGGGCCGTTGACGCGGCTGTAAAGGTCAATGATGTCCTGGTTCATGAAGCGCACACAGCCCGACGATGCGTTCTTGCCGATGGAATCCCACTCCGGCGTGCCGTGCAGTCGGTACATCGTGTCCTTGCCATCGCGGAACAGATACAGCGCGCGGGCGCCCAGCGGGCTCTGCGGGCCGGGCGGCATGCCGTCCTTGTATTTCGCCAATTCCGGCCGGCGCTGGATCATTTCCGGTGGCGGCGTCCAGACCGGCCACTTCTTCCTCGCCTGGACCACGGCGCTGCCGGTCCATCCGAAACCGGCTTTGCCAAGGCTGACGCCATAGCGGATAGCTGTGCCGCCGTCGCGCACCAGATAGAGGAAGTGCTCAGACGTATCGACGACAATCGTGCCGGGTTTCTCTCCGGTCGGGTCAGTCACGATCTGGCGCACGAACTTCGGATCGACCTTGGCGACCGGGATTGCCGGCAGTTGATAGCCCTCGTCGACACGCGCCGCATACATGCTCGCGGCATCGCCGAAAGCCGGATCGCTCGGCGGTGCTGCAACCGGCGGCGGCGGCGCCATGTCTGTTGTGGTGCACGCCGAAAGAGCCAGGGCACCCAAGGCGGATGCACCGAGGAACGCGCGCCTGTTCAGGCGCTCAAAAAATAGCGGAATATCGGACATGACCCCCCCGGCTTATCCAAGAACTGTAGGAATGCGGCCCCACGCATCGAGGATCAATATCCCATTCCGGAAGCTTTGAGAACATGATTAGATCACGGCATGACCTGTCCCGTTGAATCGGCAATCATCGCGCACGCGACTTGAAACGAACCTTCGCCGAGCTGCCCGCCATGGACGAAAAAAATCCCCCGCGCCGGCGCACCGGCGACCTGACCAGCGGCCCGATCCCGCGCACGCTTCTGCTGTTCGCCCTGCCGGTGCTCGGCTCCAACGTGCTCCAGTCGCTCAACGGTTCGATCAACGCCGTCTGGGTCGGCCGTTTCCTCGGCGAATCGGCGTTGACCGCCACCTCCAACGCCAACCTCGTCCTGTTCCTGATCCTCGGCACCGTGTTCGGCATCGGCATGGCGGCCACCATCCTGGTGGCCCAGTCGGTCGGTGCCCGCGACCTGCCCGAGGCGCGCCGCATCGTCGGCACCAGCGCGACGTTCTTCTTCCTCGTTTCTGTTATCCTCGCGGTCTGCGGCTGGATCTGGGTCGACGCCATTCTCAACACGCTCGGCACACCGGCCGATGCCTTGCCGCTCGCCCGCTCCTATCTGCGCATCATCTTCGTCGCCGTGCCGATGATGAACCTTCTGTCCTTCGTCATGACCGTGCTGCGCGGTGCCGGCGATTCACGCACGCCCTTCTTCTTCATGGCTCTGGCCGTCGTCCTCGACATCGTGCTCAACCAATTGCTCATCCGCGGCATCGGACCGTTTCCCGAACTCGGCATCGCGGGCTCCGCCACGTCCACGCTGATCGGCCAGACGGTAAGCGTGATCGCCATCCTGATCGTGCTCTATGTGCGCAGGCATCCGCTGCGGCTGGCCGGCGCCAACCTCGCCCTGCTGCGGCCCGATCCCACCTTGCTTCGCATCGTCGTCGTCAAGGGCGTGCCGATGGGTCTGCAGATGATCGTCATTTCGGCGGCGGCACTGACGGTGATGGGCATCGTCAATTCCTACGGCTCACAGGTCGCCGCCGCCTACGGCATCGCCGCCCAGCTGTGGACCTATATCCAGATGCCGGCGCTCGCCATCGGCGCCGCGGTGTCCTCGATGGCGGCGCAAAATGTCGGCGCCGGGCGCTGGGACCGGATCGGCCGCATCGCCGCCTCCGGTGTCGGCTTCAACCTGGTCCTGACCGGCGCACTGGTTGCAGTGCTGTCGGTTTTCGACCGTTCGGTGCTGAGCCTGTTCCTGAGCAGCGACAGCGCGGCGATCGACATCGCCGTCCACATTAACAATGTCGCCTCGTGGTCGTTCATTCTGTTCGGCATAACCATCGTGCTGTTTGCCACCGTACGAGCCACGGGTGCCGTGATGCCGCCGTTGATCATCCTGGTCATTTCGGTGCTGGTCGTGCGCACCGGCTTCGCCTATTTCATGCGTGGCGTGATCGGCGAGGAAGCGCTGTGGTGGAGTTTCCCGGTGGGTTCGATCAGCTCGCTTGTACTGGCGGCGGCCTACTACCGTTTCGGCCGCTGGCGCACCACGCACATGATCGAGAACAGACCGGCAGCCGGCGAGCCGCCGGACACCGGTCTTGGCGTGCCACGCGGACGCGCGCATCTTTCGCCTGAAACACCGAACGGCTGAAGTACCCGTCAGGCCATGGACATGGCGGCAGGGCCGCAATTGATTTGCCGCACTGCCCGTCACGCCAGACCCGGCGCAAATGAACCTATTTGCAGGAGAAGCCGGGCGCGATCTTGCACTTGCCGGGACGTGGCCTGTGCGGCCGATGGTGCGGAGGACGGTGCGGCTTGTGCCAGTGTGGCGGCCGATGCGGCGGACGCACGATGATGATTGGCGGGCGAACGATTTGGGAGCGTTCGAGATAGCCGGAGCTGGCCCAGCCGCTCACGCCGCCGCCATGGATTCTGCACCAGCCCGGCTGGCAGCCGGTGACATTGACCCTGAAGCCGCCGGGCAGCGTTCCGACCCTGGCATATCCCGCTCCCGGCCCGCTACGGACATTAAGATTGGTCGTGGTGTGGGCGCTGTAAGCGAAGGCTGCGGCGGACGTCCCGAAGACCGCGGCCATTATGGTCGCGAACACAAGCAGAAAACGCAATCTCATCAGTCCCTCCATTCGAATCCGGCCGTTCATCTGCTTCGGCCAAGACTGCCCTGCAAGAGGGAGCGGCCAAGCCAAGAAAAGTCAACAGGTGGGCGGCGTAACCGTTCTGGCCAGCGGGACTGATGCCGGATTTTTCTTGGACATGGTTGAGGAATTTCCCGGTTGCCGCCTATTGCTCTTCAACACCCGCTGACGTTTACTGTCTTTCGACAATCACCGCGGGCAAAGGTGGATCCATGGGCAAAGGCAGGGTCGAGGCATTCACCGACGGCGCATCGCTTTCAGTTTTTCCGCCACCGATGCGGCAAGGTCGGCATAGCGCTCCTCCAGCCGTTCCGCGGCCTTGATGATCGAGAAATCATGGCCGAACTTTTCCAGCGCCATACGCAGCTTCTCGACGAACTCGGCTTGTTTCTCCAGGGCGGAAAAGAGCGTCCTCACCTGCGTTTCGCTGATGTCGGGGTTGGCCAGCATCTGCGGCACCTCGCGGCCCATCTGGTCGCCAATGGCGGTCTGTTCTTTCAGGATTGCAACCCAGTCCGTCAATCAGGAAATCTCCGTTTGTCCCGAGGCTAAAGTTTGTTTTGTCCCCAAGGCAAAATCTCTTTTGCGGAGGCAAAGGGCAACATGCGCAGCCTCGACCGAACTGGTCAACCCGACAAGGCGGGCAGAGGCTTGCGCCGGCCGGTTCCGGCGCTAAGTTCGGCGCCATCGAACAAGGAACCCATCGCCCATGATCACCGACGCCGAGATCCAGACCGCCCTGCCCGCGCTTGCCCCAGGCAATGCCGCCGTTATCACCGGCGCCGCCAGCGGCATCGGTCTGGCGGCCGCCAAGCGGCTTGCACTGATGGGCATGAAGATCGTGCTGGCCGATATTGGCGGCGCGCGGCTGGACGACGCCTCGCGCGCCGTTTCCGCGATTGCCGGCGACGATGCCGTGCTTGCCGTCGCCGCCGACGTTTCGAAGGCGGATGAGGTACACCGCCTCGCCGAAAGGGCGTTCGGCGCCTT
>NZ_RZQY01000298.1:0-6987 GCF_003998575.1 Mesorhizobium sp. M7A.F.Ca.CA.001.10.2.1
GGCGAGGGGTTGGCGTAAAGCGACTGCGCGTTGGTCGCTTCCTTCAAGAGTTCCGGCAGCGCCACGGTCGAGGCGAGCGAGGTGTCCTTGAACATCGAAACGCAGTTGCTGGTCATCGGCGGGATGACGACGCGGATCGCTTGGGGCAGCACCACTTTGCGCAAAGTCAGGAGGAACGGCAGGCCAAGCGCCTGCGACGCCTCGAATTGGCCACGCGGAATGCTTTCGATGCCGGAGCGGAACACTTCTGCCGAGTAAGCCGACATGATGAAGGCGAAGGCCGTCACCGCCGAGGCCCAGGACGACAGGCGTATGCCGAGGAAGGGCAGCGCGTAGTAGATCAGGATCAGCACGACCAGCACCGGCAGGGCGCGGAAGATGTCGGTGTAGCCGACCGCGAGCCAGCGCAGCGGCTTCGGCGCATAGAGCCGCACCAGGCTGATCCCCAGGCCGATGGGGATCCCGATGCCGATGCTCAAAATGCCGAGCAGCAGCGTGTTCAGGAAGCCGCGCAGCAGCGCCGGCAGGCTGGACATGATGACATCGGGGTTGAAGAAGGTGTCGATCAGCGACATCGGAGCGTTCCCGAACCCCAGAGCGAAGAGTGCTCACGTTAAAATCAATTGGCCTCGTCGACGGCGAGGTGATCTGCGGCAGAAGCCGGCGCCAAAACGTGAAATGAATCGTGCCGGCCTGGAAAGCCGGCACGATGTCAGCGCAGCTTTCAGCTCAGGCCTTCGGCAGCGGCATTTCCTTCATGGTCGAAGAGTCGGCCGGCGCGTCGCTGCCGAACCACTTCTTGTGGATCGCGGCCAGGGTGCCGTCCTTCTTCATCGCGCTCAGCGCATCGTTCAGCTTGCCCAGCAGCGGGTGGTCCTTGGTCATCATCAGGCCGTATTGCTCACCGGTCTTGATGCGCTCCTTGACGACCAGGTCCTTCATCTTGGTGAAGGAATACTCCATGCCCGGAATGTCGCTGACGGCCGCATCGACGCGGCCGGCGCTGAGGTCGAGCAGCAGATTCTGCTGCGTGTCGTAGCCCTTCACGTCGCTGAAGCCATCGGCTTCCTGATGCGCCTTGACCCAGGTTTCGCCGGTCGAGCCGGACAGCACGCCGATGATCTTGCCCTTGAGGTCGGCCTCGGCCTTGATCGCGCTGTCGGTCTTGGTGGCGATGCCCATGTCGGAATCGTAATAGGGCTGGGTGAACGACTGTGACTTCAGCCGCTCCGCCGTGATGGTGATCGACGAGATGGCGACATCGATGCGCTTCGAGGTGGTGGCGGCAAACAGCGCCTGGAAGCCGAGGTCGGCGATGTCGGTGGTCATGCCGATGCGCTTGGCGGCTTCGTTGACGATGTCGACTTCAAAGCCTTCGAAAGTGCCGCTCTCGTTCTTGTACTCGAAGGGTGGATTGGTCGGGTAGGCGCCGACATTGAGCACATCGGCGGCATAAGCGGTGGCGGGGCCGGCGGCGATGCCGATGGCGGCGGCGAGAAGAAGCAATTTGCGACGTGTGAAGCTCATTTGTGTTCCCTCTGTTGTTGATCGGGCGGGTTGCTCCCGCACGGTTTTTTGCCGCCCCGCACCGCAGGGCGTCAATTCATGGCAGCGACCAATGCGGTCATGGTTGGCGACATTTTTTGTTGCAGATCGCGGATCTGCGCGCGCACTTCATCGAAGGCATGGCGCGCATTGGATGATGACTGGGACAGTATGAACGACAAGAACTGAGACTCCCACCCGGAGCACCCACGATGGACTGGCCGGCACGATGGACTGGTCTGCACGATGGACTGGCCGGCAAGCCCGTCCGGCAAAGGCAATCGCCATCGACTGTGGAATGCTTATCCAAAGTGCGGCGCTTTTCAAGGCGAAAGTTTTAAGCTTAAAAAGCTGCGGTGTCGGTTGCGTGGCGGACACCATGCGGCCCGCTGGAACCGATACCCGCGAGCGATGGCGACCCGAAGCTATTTCAGGCTTGAAATATCTCCGCGCGGGCCTAGCGTGTGCTCTCTCGCCGGGAGGTCGCGACATGAACAAACCACACCCTTTGCACGGCCCGAACAGACTGAAGCTTGGCGTCTTTTCGACCAATGCCGATGGCGGCCTTGCTATCACAGACGTTCCGGAACGCTGGACGGCGAGCTGGCAGGATAATGTGACGGCGGCTCAGATCGCCGACCGCGCCGGGCTGGAGTTCATGCTGCCGATCGCGCGCTGGCGCGGTTTTGGCGGCCGCAACAAGGTGCGGGAATGGTCGTTCGAGACCTTCACCTGGGCGGCGGCTCTTGCCATGGCCACCGAACAGATCGGGCTGTTCATGACCGTGCATGTGCCGCTGGTGCATCCGCTCTATGCCGCCAAGGCGCTGGCGACGGTCGACCATATCAGCCAGGGCCGCGCGGGCTTGAACATCGTCTGCGGCTGGAACCCGAAGGAATTCGGCATGTTTGGCACGCCTTTGGTCGAGAAGGGCTACGATCAGGCGGCCGAATGGATCGAAATCCTGGAAAAGCTTTATGCCTCGGCCGAGCCGCTCGACTATGAGGGCACCTATTACCGCCTCAAGGAAGCCGTCAGCCGGCCGGCCAGTCTGCAGGTTCCGCGCCCGGTGACCATGAACGCCGCCTTCGGTGGGCCGGGCCGCGATTTCGCCGCTGCCCGGTGCGACTATCTGTTCACGACCTTTTCCGAAATGGGCGATGCCGGCAAGCATGTCGCCGATATCCGCGAACGGGCCGACAAGGCAGGCCGCGACGTAGGCGTCTACACGGTTGCGCATGTCGTCTGCCGCCCGACGATGGAAGAGGCGCAGGCCTATTATAACAGCTATGCGGTCGATATGGCCGACCACGATGCGGTCGATGCTCACATGGCCGGCAAGAAGGAATTCTCGCAGTCGCACGACCCGCACGCCTATGACCGCTACCGGCAACGCTTCGCCGGCGGCGCCGGCACCTACCCGCTGATCGGAACGCCGGAAACGATCGCTGCCGACATGGCCGCCATTGCCGGGCATGGCTATCAGGGCATCGCGCTGTCCTTCGTCAACTACACCAGGGAGTTGCCCTATTTCTGCGATCACGTGCTGCCGATTTTGCGGAAGGCGGGACTGCGCGAATAGTAGCTTTGCTCCGGGAAGCGGCTGCCTGTTGGCGGTCAGGGATTTCATCATCAGTTTAGGTAGAGCATTCGGAATTTGCCGAAGCCTCCCCAACTTCGTCATCCTCGGGTCTGCGCCGCGTCGCTTCGCTCCTTGCTCCGCCCGTGGATGACGAAGCGAGGGGCGTTTACTCCGGACGAACGAACTCCCTATTCCGGGATGACGGCGATCGCCTGGATCTCCACCTTGGCGCGATCCTCGACCAGCGCCATCACCTGCATGGCGGCCATCGCCGGAAAATGCCGGCCGATCACCTCGCGATAGGCCTCGCCGATGCCCCTGAGGTTGGCGAGGTATTCGGCCTTGTCGGTGAAATACCAGGTCATCGAGGTGATGTGCTGCGGCCCGGCACCGGCTTCCGCCAGCACCGCGACGATGTTCTGAAGCGTTTGCCGCACCTGGCCGACAAAATCGTCGGTCTCGAACTGGCATTGCCCGTTCCAGCCGACCTGTCCGCCGACGAAGACGAACTGTCCGCGTGCCGCGACGCCATTGGCGTAGCCGACAGGTTTTGCCCAGCCTTCGGGCTGCAGAATCCTGTGCATTCAAAACCTCCCGGTATTCCAAAACCCAATTTTCAAAATCGAAAGCTCGTCAAAATCTCTGCCGTCAGGCAGCGCCCATCACTTGCCGCGCAATCACCACTTTCTGAACGTCGGAGGCACCCTCATAGATGCGCAGAGCGCGGATCTCGCGATACAGGCTTTCAATGATGTGGCCCCTGCGGACACCGTCGCCGCCATGCAGCTGCACAGCCTTGTCGATCACCTCTTGCGCCTTGTCGGTGGCAAACAGCTTGGCCATCGCCGCCTCGCGTGTGACCCGCGCGGCGCCCATGTCCTTGGTCCAGGCGGCGCGGTAGACCAGAAGCGCCGCCGCATCGACGTCCAGCGCCATATCGGCGATGTGGCCCTGCACCATCTGAAGTTCGGCCATCGGCGCGCCGAACAGTTTGCGCTCGGCCACGCGTTTGATGCTTTCATCCAGCGCGCGCCGGGCAAAGCCGAGTGCCGCCGCACCAACGGTCGAGCGGAACACGTCGAGCACCGACATGGCGATGCGGAAGCCGTCGCCGGGTCTGCCGATCAGCGCAGCGGCCGGCAGGCGGACCTGATCGAAAGACAGCCGTGCCAGCGGATGCGGCGCGATCACTTCCAGCCGTTCCGCGATGCCAAGGCCCCTGGCGTCGCCAGGCACGAGGAAGGCGGAAAGCCCCTTGGCGCCCGGCGCCTCGCCGGTGCGGGCAAAGACGACATAGAGGTCGGCGATGCCGCCATTGGAGATCCAGGTCTTTTCACCCGACAGAACGTAACTGTCGCCGTCGCGGGTCGCCGTCATTTCCGTGTTGGCGACATCCGACCCGGAGCGCGGTTCCGACAGGGCGAAGGCTGATATCGCCTTGCCGGCACGTGTCTTCGCAAGCCATTCCTGTTGCTCCGGCGTGCCGAACAGGCTGAGCGCGCCGGTACCCAGCCCTTGCATGGCGAAGGCGAAATCGGCCAACCCGTCATGGCGGGCAAGCGTCTCGCGCGTGATACACAAAGTGCGCACGTCGAGGGGCCCCGGATTGTCGGTGTCGAGAGCCGTCGGTTTCAGCCAGCCGTCCCGGCCCAACTGCGCCACCAGTTCGCGGCAAGCGGCATCGACATCATGGTGATCGACCGGCAGGTTTTTTGAGCACCATGCGTCGAGGCGCTCGGCCCACTCGCGATGGCTGTCTTCGAAGAAGGGCCAGTTGAGGAAGGAGCGGTCAGGCATGGGTGCCTCCGCAATTGAGGCGTTGCGCTCTACGGTGCCCCCCTCTGTCCTGCCGGACATCTCCCCCTCTAGGGGGGAGATTGGCAGCTTCGCCGCCACGGCTCATCCTGCCACGCTGGTGGTTGGCGAAAACCGACGCAACATCCAATCTCCCCCCTAGAGGGGGAGATGTCCGGCAGGACAGAGGGGGGCGCTGTCCCGCCGACGTCTCCACGGAATGCATCATCCCTCAATCCCCCTCGAACACCGGCTTTTCCTTGGCCACGAACGCCTTGTAGGCGCGCTCGAAGTCGCGGGTCTGCATGCAGATCGCTTGCGCCTGCGCTTCCGCCTCGATCGCCTGGTCGAGACCCATCGACCATTCCTGATTGAGCTGCGTCTTGGTGATGCCGTGCGCAAAGGTCGGGCCGGAAACGATGCGCGCCGCCATATCGAGCGCGTCGGCCTCCAGCGAGGCGGCATCGACCAGCCGGTTGTAGAAACCCCAGCGTTCGCCTTCCGCCGCCGTCATGGTGCGGCCTGTGTAGAGCAGTTCTGCGGCGCGGCCCTGGCCGACGATGCGCGGCAGGATCGCGCAGGCGCCCATGTCGCAGCCGGCGAGGCCGACGCGGGTGAACAGGAATGCGGTCTTGGCTTCCGGCGTGGCGATGCGGATATCGGAGCTCATCGCAATGATGGCGCCGGCGCCGACCGCGACACCGTCGACCGCAGCAATGATCGGCTTGCCGCAATTCAGCATCGCCTTGACGAAATCGCCGGTCATGCGGGTGAAGGCCAAGAGCTCCTTCATGTCCATCTTGACCAGCGGGCCGATAATGTCGTGGACATCGCCGCCGGAGCAGAAATTGCCGCCATTGGAGAGGAACACCACGGCGTCGACATCGTCGGCATAGACGAGGTCGCGGAACGTGTCGCGCAGCTCGGCATAGCTGTCGAAGGTCAGCGGGTTCTTGCGCTCCGGCCGGTCGAGCCGGACCTTGGCGATCCTGCCCTCGACCTCCCACAGGAAATGCTTCGGCTTGCGCCCGGCCATTGCGGTCATTCGCGTCCCTCCCAGTTGCTGCGAAACGAGGTCAGCATGCCGGTCAGCCGGCGCGCGTCGTCCTCGCTGACCTTGCCCAGCAATTCACCGATCCAGCCTTCATGCGCCGCGGCGATTGTGGCGAAGGCTTGCGTGCCTTCCTCGGTCAGCCGCACCATCGACGTGCGGCGGTCGCCATTGCGCCTCGCGCGGGCGACAAGTCCTTCCGAAACCAGCCGGTCGACGATGCCCGTGACATTGCCGTTGGAGACCAGCAGGAAGCGCGACAGGTCGCTCATCAGCATGCCTTCCGGCATCCTATAGAGTGCTGCCATCACGTCGAAGCGCGGCAGCGTCGTGTTGAACTCCTTCTTCAGCCGCTCGCGCAGCTCGGCCTCGATCGTGCGCGAGGCTCGCAGCAGCCTGATCCACAGCCGCAAGCGGTCCTTGCCGGGTCCCGACGGCGCGGGCAGGGGGCCGGCTACCATGTTTCGCCTCCTGAGATGGAAATCGCCTGTCCGGTTATCGATTGGGCGGCGTCGCCGCACAGCCACAGCACGGCGGCGGCGACCTCATCCGGCTGGATGAAGCGGCCTTGCGGGTTGTTCGAGGCGAGGCTTGACCGCGCTTGCTCGACCGAGCGGCCGGTCTTCTCGATGATGCGCTGGATGGACTCTTCCAGCATTTCGGTTTCCACAAAGCCTGGGCACACCGCGTTGACGGTGACGCCCGATTTCGCCGTTTCGGCGGCAAGCGCCCGCATCAGGCCAACGACGCCATGCTTGGCGGCGACGTAAGACGCGACGTAGGCGTAGCCTTTCAGGCCGGCGGTCGAGGCGATGAAAACAATTCGTCCTGTTTTCCGCACGGCCATGCCGGCCAGCGCCGGCTTCACCGTCAGGAAGGCGCCGGTCAGATTGACGTCGAGCGTTCGCTGCCAGTCGCTGAGCGCGGTTTTGTGCGCCGGGGCGCTGCCGGCCATGCCGGCATTGGCGACAACGATGTCGAAGGGTCCGCGCGCGGCTTGCGCCCTCTGGTAGAG
>NZ_RZQY01000299.1:0-6986 GCF_003998575.1 Mesorhizobium sp. M7A.F.Ca.CA.001.10.2.1
GTCGTGACCGTCGGCGCCGCCGATGGCGATGACCAGCGCCTTGCGGCCACCGTCACGCAACAGGCCGAGGCGCCCGGCGAAATCTTCCGAGGAAAAGCTTTTGCCGCGTTCGTCCAGCAGGATCAAAGCGGTGCCGGGCTGCAACTGCGTCTGCAGTTTCTGGCCTTCCTCACGCCGGCGCTCGTTGGCGGTCTGGCTGCGCCCCTCGGCAATCTCGGCAATGCCGCCAAATTCAAGCCCCACGGCCGGGCCGCTCTTGGCGAAGCGCTCGAAATAGCGGTCGGCAAGCAGCTTTTCGGGGCCGGCTTTCATCCGGCCCACGGCATGAACTGATATCTTCATCCTCGCCTTGTAAGCCGCGCGAACGACTTAGTGGAGCGTTTCTTCCTCGAGGTCCGGCGCCTGCCACATCTTTTCGAGATTGTAGAATTCGCGGACTTCGGGGCGGAAGACATGGACGATGATGTCGCCAGAATCGATCAGGACCCAGTCGGCGCCGGACAGCCCCTCAACGCGCGCGGTGCCGAGACCGGCATCCTTGATCGCTTTGAGAAGATGATCGGCGACAGCCGCGACATGACGGTGCGATCGGCCCGAAGCGACGACCATGTAGTCGCCGAGGCTCGATTTCCCCTGGATGTCGATGGAGACAATGTTTTCGGCCTTGGAGTCTTCCAGACTGGCAAGGACTGTCTTGATGGCGCGGGACACGGCGTCGTCTACGCTGATCCTGGCCGGCGAAGGCATGATATCGGCCTTCTTCCGCAGTGCTGTTCTCAGTGTATTTCCTTTCGCAGCAAGAACAACCAAATCACCCCTTGAAGCAGGTGACACCACTTAGATAGGCAGAGTTCCCTGACAGTTTCAAGACGGGACCCTGCCTCGCACGAACGTATTGTCGCTCTTGTGGTTCCGCTGCACGCCGGAAAAGATCGGAACCCTCACCGCCCGCATGGGTTATCGGCTCACCGACCAACCGGATTCCCCCCATGCCGATCGACCCGCAAAACGCCTTTCTCAGCGTCCAGGCTGGCCTCGCCCAACTGAGCACGCTGATTGTTTCGTACTCCTTCTCGGCCATCGGTGCCGTCATCCTCTTGATTGTCGGCTACATCGTCGCCGGTCTTGCCGAACGTTCGATCTTCGCCGGTCTCGGCCATATCCATGGTTTCGATGCGACGTTGCGGCATTTCTTCTCCAAGATCGTCCGCTACGCCATCCTGATCCTCGTCACCATCATGGTGCTCGGCCAGTTCGGCGTGCAGACGGCCTCGATCATTGCCGCGATCGGTGCCATTGGCCTCGCCATCGGTCTGGCGTTGCAGGGCACGCTGCAGAACATCGCCGCCGGCATCATGCTTCTGGCGCTGCGGCCGTTCCGCATCGGCGAATCCGTCGAGGTTGGTTCGATCGCCGGCACGATCGAGGAAATCGGTCTGTTCGCGACCAAGCTCAGGACCGCCGACGGCGTCTACATCCTGGCGCCCAACTCGACGTTGTGGAACCAGCCGGTGCGCAACTTCTCGCGCAACGGCGTACGCCGCAGCGACATCACACTCTCCATCGGCTCCTGGAACGACATCGACAGGGCGCAGAAAACCTTGCTTGCCACTGCCGCGGCCGAACGGCGAGTGAAACGTGAGCCGGCGCCGATCGCTTTCGTCTCGACATTGGGTGACAGCACTGTTTCGATTGCCTTGCGCTATTGGACATCGTCGGCGGACTTCTTCGCCACCCAGACTGATCTCACCAAGCGCGCCAAACAGGAATTCGATAGCGAAGGCATATCGATCCCGCTGCCGCCGCCGGAAGCGCCCCAACCCGAAGCCCGCCGGCAATAGTCGGTTGGCTCAGTGCCGGCCCTCATCGTCCGGTGCGAAGGCAAGTTCGACCGGCAAAGGCGCCTGCGCCGTCATCGGTGCGAAACTGCCGGTTTCACCGACCGGGACCGCACGCGTCGTGAACACACGCAAAAGCACGAACAGGCAGAAGGCAGCGGCGATGAGAACAGCCACATAGATGAAAGCCTGCGTTCCGAAGACGGCCGACAGCGCCGTCACGATGCCGGGCACGACGAAACCCGACAGCGACCAGGCAAACAAAAGCGAACTGGACAGCGCCACCATGTCGTCCTTGCCGGCGCGGTCGGCGGCATGTGCGCTGGCCAGCGAATAGATCGATTCCGAGGCGCCGTCCCACACGATATAGATCACAACCAACGCGGCCAACGCGCCGCCATCGTACCCGAGCGCAAATACGCCGGCGACCATGGCGAGCGCGGATGCGGCGATCAGCACATAGCGGCGGTCGGTTCGATCAGAAATCCAGCCAAGCGGGATCTGCAGGATCAGCGTGCCGAGAGGCATCGCCGAAAGCAGCAGCGCCACATCGGCCTGGCTGTAGCCCTTGGCCGTGGCGTGGATCGGCGCGAAGCCCGCAATCGACATTGACAGGCCGCCGACCGCAAGCATGCCGGCGACGCCGACCGGTGAAACCCGCCAGGCGCGGCGCAGCGCCACCGAGGCCGCCTGCGGTGCCGGCGGCTGGGCAAGTCGGGTCATCCCGACGGGAAGGATCGATAGCGCCGTGAAGGCGATGCCGATCAGCGGCGCATCCGCTGTCCTGATATCCACCAGCGCCAGCGTCGCGTAGCCGACGCCAAGCCCGGCGACATAGGCAACGTAGAAGAAAGCCATGACCCGGCCACGGATGGCGTTGGCAACGGCGTCGTTCAGCCAGCTCTGCGCGACGATGAACAGGCCGCAGATGGCAAAGCCGTAGAGCGCGCGGGCGGCTATCCACAGCAGCGGATGGACCCCGGCGCCGACGGCGGCGTTGGCGAGTGCGATCAGCGCCGACAACACCATGAAGGCACGGGCATGGCCGACCCTTCGCACCAGCGGTCCGGTCAGGATGCAGCCCGCCAGCCCACCGGCCGAAAGTCCGGTGATGATAAGTCCGGCCCAGGTCGGATCGAAACCCTCGGCGCCGAGCCGAACCGGGATATAGGCAAACATCAGCCCGTTGCCGACGGCTATCAGTGCCATCGACACGATGACGCTGGCAATCGCGATCAGCGGTGTGGGCTCGGCGCCCTGCTCGGCTTCGCTGCGGGTTTTCCTGGGAATCGACATGCCTGCTCAGGATTGCCCATGAAACGGGCAAAGGGAGCGATAAAAGCGACATGGGCGGGCGGTCGGGCTCACCCCTTCGCCAGCTTGCGGATCGCACTTGATGACAGCGACGAGCGCGGGCCGTGGATAAAGGTCCAGGCCGGCGCTTTCATGCGGGCAAGCCGCGGCGCATCGCCCTCGTCGATGCGGGCATAGTCGAAGGTCTTGGCGACGACGGAGGACAGGAACGACAGCGTCGCGCCCGGGCGGTCGATGACGGCGATCGGGAAGGTCATGACGATCTCGCGCCAGCGCTGCCAGCGGTGGAAATCGCGCAAACTATCCGCACCCATGATCCAGACGAAGTCGACCCCGGGATTGCGCGCCTTGACCAGCGCCAGCGTGTCGGCGGTGTAGCGGACGTGATGGGCGGCTTCGAAAGCGGTGACCTTGATCTTCGGGTTCTTGGCGATCTGCTCCGACAGCTGCAGCCGTTCGCCGAGCGGCGCCAGTTCCCTGGTGTTCTTCAGCGGATTGCCCGGCGTGACCATCCACCACAATTGGTCGAGCGCCAGGCGCCTGAGCGCGATCTCGGCGACCAGCGCATGGCCGGCATGCGGCGGATTGAACGAGCCGCCGAACAGGCCGACGGCGAGGCCTTTCTCGGCATGCGGCATCTTCAGGTAACGGGAGGGTACCGCCGGTTCGGAAGATGCCAGCATTGCCTCAGGCTCTGACAACGAAAAGATTCAAGGCCTCACCTGTCCCGACCCGCGCACGCGGTATTTGAACGAGGTCAGCTGCTCGACGCCGACCGGTCCGCGCGCATGCATCTTGCCGGTGGCTATGCCGATCTCGGCGCCCATGCCGAACTCACCGCCATCGGCGAACTGCGTCGATGCGTTGTGCAGCAGGATCGCCGAATCGATCTCGTTGAAGAATCTTTCGACGGCTTGCGCGTCCTCGGCGACGATCGCCTCGGTGTGATGCGAGGAAAACGTCTCGATATGCTCGATGGCACCGGCAACGCCGTCGACCAGCTTCACCGCGATGATGGCGTCGAGATATTCAGTCACCCAGTCGGCATCGATCGCCGGCTTGGCATCGAAAAACACTTTCAGCACGTCGGCATCGGCATGGATTTCGCAACCCGCCGCGCGCAGTGCGTCGAGGATCGGCACCAGATGGGTGGAGGCGACCGCCTGGTCGACCAGCAGCGTCTCGGCGGCACCGCAGACGCCGGTGCGCCGCATCTTGGCGTTGACGGCTATCCGCACCGCCATGTCGAGATCGGCCGAGCGGTCGATGTAGAGATGGCAGATGCCTTCGAGATGCGCGAAAACCGGCACCCGTGCCTCAGCCTGCACGCGCCCGACGAGGCTTTTGCCGCCGCGCGGGATGATGACATCCAGCGTGCCGCCGAGGCCCTTCAGCATCTCGCCAACGGCGGCGCGATCGGTGGTCGGCACCAGCTGGATGGCGTCTTCCGGCAGGCCGGCTTGCTTCAGCCCTTCGACCAGGCAGGCATGGATGGCGGCTGATGAATTGAGCGAATCCGAGCCGCCACGCAGGATCACCGGATTGCCTGCCTTGAGGCACAGCGCGCCGGCATCGGCGGTGACGTTCGGGCGGCTCTCATAGATGACGCCGACGACGCCGAGCGGTGTGCGCACACGCTCGATATGCAGGTCGTTCGGCCTGTCCCATTGCGCCATCACATCGCCGACCGGATCGCGCAGCGCGGCGATTTCCCTGATGCCGTCGGCCATGGCGCGAATGCGCGCCGGATCGAGCTTCAGCCGATCCATGAAGGAGGCGGAAAGCCCGGATTCCTGGCCGTTCGAGACATCGATGGCGTTGGCGTCGAGAATGTCCTGCTCACGAGCGACGATCGCCTCTGCCATGGCGAGGAGTGCGGCGTTCTTGGCGGCGGTCGTGGCAATGGCCAGCGGTCGGGCGGCAGCGCGGGCACAACGGCCGATATCGGCCATCGTTGCTACGGTGTCATCCCCGGATTTTTCATGCAGTTTCAGCATGGCTCATCCTCCGCTTACATCGCCACCGACCGTGACTTGGTCACCGGCCCCTGTTTGGTCGCCGGCCCGTACTTGGTCACCCGAATGGCTCACCACAAGGTCGTCGCGGTGGATCATCGCCGAACGCGCCTCGTAGCCGAGCACGGTTTCGATCTCGGTCGTCTTCAGGCCCGCGATCCTTACGGCATCGGCCGCATCGTAGGCAACCAGCCCGCGCGCGATCTCGCGGCCCTCGGGCGACAGGATCGCCACCGTGTCGCCGCGCGAGAAATTGCCGCTGACCAGCTTGACGCCGGCCGGCAGCAACGACTTGCCCGACAGCAGCGCACCGATGGCGCCGGCATCGACCGTAAGCCGGCCGGCCGGTTCGAGCTGGCCGGCGATCCAGGTCTTGTAGCCCTTGACCGGGTTGCTGCTCGGCCGAAAGAAAGTAGCGCGCTCGCCGCGTTCGATCGCCATCAGCGGCGACAACCGCGTGCCCGACGTGATGATCATCGCGGTGCCGGCGGCGGTGGCGATCTTGCCGGCATCGAGCTTCGTGCGCATGCCGCCGCGCGACAGCTCGGAAGCGGCCGCACCCGCCATCGCCTCGATATCGGGCGTGATGCGGTCGACCACTGGAATGAATTTGGCCTGGGGGTCACGCGCCGGCGGCGCCGTATAGAGGCCATCGATGTCGGAGAGCAGTACCAGGAGGTCGGCGCCCATCATGGTGGCGACGCGAGCCGCCAGCCGGTCATTGTCGCCATAGCGGATTTCGGACGTCGCCACCGTGTCGTTTTCGTTGATGACCGGCACCGCCTTCATCTTGAGCAGCGTCGAGATCGTTGCCCGCGCATTGAGATAGCGGCGGCGCTCCTCGGTGTCGCCGAGCGTCAGCAGGACCTGGCCCGATTTCAGGCTGCCCTTGCCGAGCGCATCCGACCACGCGCCGGCCAATGCGATCTGCCCGACGGCTGCCGCGGCCTGGCTCTCTTCGAGCTTCAAGGCGCGCTTGCCGAGACCAAGGATCGTGCGGCCAAGCGCGATGGCGCCGGACGAGACGACAAGGATTTCAGCGCCGCCCTTGGCCAGCGCCGCAATGTCGTCGGCGAGCGAGGCCAGCCAGTCGCGCTTCAGGCCTGTCGCGCGGTCGACGAGCAGCGCCGAGCCGATCTTGACGGTGATGCGCCGATATTTTCCCAGCGACTGCATCGTCCTACTTTTCCCAGCGCGTCTCGACTGGCGCAGCGATCTGCGCACGCGCCTCGGCCACCACCGACATCAGCGCCCGCAGCACCGCCTCGACACCCTCGCCGGTGACGGCCGACAACAGCATCGGCGCGCGGCCGGCGGCGCGCTTCAGCGAGGCGACTTTCTTCTTGCGCGCATCGGCGTCGAGCGTGTCGACCTGGGACAGTGCCACGATCTCGACCTTGTCGGTCAGGCCGTTGCCATAGGCCTCAAGCTCCGCGCGGACGGTCTTGTAGGCTTTGCCCGGATTTTCCTCCTGCGCCGAAACCAGATGCAACAGCACACGCGTGCGCTCGACATGGCCAAGGAAGCGGTCCCCGATGCCGACACCCTCATGCGCGCCTTCGATGAGGCCCGGAATATCGGCGATGACGAATTCGCGCGCGTCGATGCGGGCAACGCCGAGGCCGGGATGCAGCGTCGTGAACGGATAGTCGGCGATCTTCGGCTTGGCCGCGGTGACGGCGGCCAGGAATGTCGACTTGCCGGCATTCGGCAGCCCGACCAGTCCGGCATCGGCGATCAGCTTCAGCCGCAGCCAGATGTTGAGCTCCTGCCCCGGCAGGCCGGGGTTGGCGCGGCGCGGCGCCTGGTTGGTCGAGGT